>CALMWS010000360.1 GCA_937870795.1 uncultured Bacteroidota bacterium
AAATCACCTCACCACCACCAATTTTTCTTTGGCCAAAACCCTGTGGTCATTCATTAGCTGTACTATATAAACGCCATCTTCCAGCATCTCAGCGTGGAGAGCGAGGGTTCGTTCATGCGGTCCCTGCCATCTGGTTCTCCCATTTGTATCCACGATTCTTATTTCTGCGTTTCGGTATTGATAAGCAGATTCCACAAAAAAGGCGGCACTGGTTGGATTGGGGAATACCTTAACACTTAATATAGGAACATCAGCGATATCTTTGGAAGAAGTAGTAATGGTAGGATCGCACACCGGCCCGGAATCCAGTCTGTAATTGGGAAAGGTAGGCATGCTCTTTGTGCCAGTGGTAGAGAATAACTTGAGATCGTGTTGTACAAAATTACAAAAGGGAGCGGCTTCATCCGGGTTGTTGATGACATGGATGGATTTTGTGCTGCTAAGACTGCTCATGTAAATTCGGCAATCGGGTCCTAACTGCATTTTTGCAAAGACAGTTTTAAAGGGATCATTTGATCCGTCCCAGATATCTACCAATTTTTCAGAAGCGACCAAGTCTTCCACCCAGGTATCGTATTGAAACAGAGAATCACTGGAACTGATGTAAAGGAACCTGCTATTGGGCGACCATTCCAAGCCGGTAGCTAGATGGAGTTTATGGCGAATGTTGTGAAATTTGTAATTGGAAAATTCTCCTTTCTCCCGATCAAAGTCAAGGAACCATAATCCATCCAAGGGACAATAATAAACCCATTTCTGACCGTCAGGTGAAAATTTTGCAACTCCACTAGCTGAAGAATTGTGGTTAAAAAGAGGACCAAAGTTCTGGGACTTGACTTTTTGTGCTCCATTTTGGTCCAATTTAATAATTTGATGTTCACTTGTTTTACTACCGCCTAAAATAGTCATTTTTAAATCAACGATCCACCAATCTTTCCCATTGGCATGTTTAATGGCGTGTAGATAGCCCCACATAAGGGTGTCTTTATAGATCCAACGGTTTTTATAAAGAACTTTACCTTTGCCGTTATTTTCATTCATGTCAACATAGGTGGTTTTCAAACCCACAGCAGAGATTGTTTTTTTAGTTGGAAAATCGACCCAATCTATTGTTTTGTGCATGATGTAATAACCATATTCATTGGCAGGGTCGGGAAGGATTAAAGTATTTTGATGTCCAGTATAACCATTATTACAATTGCTGATGCTGGACCACCAAGAGCTGTAATTGATGCTATCACCATTTTCTAT
>CALMWS010000361.1 GCA_937870795.1 uncultured Bacteroidota bacterium
GTTGAGGGTGCAAAAGTAAGTATAAATGAACAATTGACAAAAAATGAGGGGCTTTGATGTAAAAAAATATGAAAGTGATCATATTTAAAAATATTGTTACTTATAAATATAAGTTATACAGACTATAACATATTAACAAAATATTTAATTTGTTAATTGTTTTTTGCTTTTTACCTCTTGGCAAACTTTGTTGGGCACAGGGATTTTTTTGTATCTTGTGCCTTTAAACCAATTTTTGAGCATGATGAAAAGATTATTCCTCTGGTTGCTTGGTCTCCTATTCGTTACACCCGCTTTCAACCAGATCAATCCACCTGAAAATTCAACCATTTTTATCGACTTATCGCAGATCGAGCAAATGGTTAAATCCAGAAATAATGTCTTACCTATTTCCCTCGGTAATGAAGATTGGCTGCAGTTTCAAATCGTACCCAATAATGTGCTGGGGGCGGAGGTCATTAAAGACAATCCCGGTCTCTATACTTTCGACATTGTAGACAACGGAAAATTGCTGGGGGCCTTTACTTACTACCCGGGTGGCGTATTTGCTACCTACACCAAATCAGGAACAGTGGTTTCCATTCAACCCGATTATAAATCAGGAGCCGGCAGCCATACCCTCGAATTGGGTAAAAAAACCGTGCCGTTTGGTTTTTGTCAAACAGATCATGAAGGTAAGGTTTATGACCTCTCTGATCTTAAACGCCTTGTAGACAACAGAAGGGGAGACCTCGTGACGAAACAGGAATACAGAATGGCCATCGTTGCCACCGGCGAATTTTATGCTCAAAACGGCAATACCAATGCTGCTGCAACAGCTGCCATCGCGGCATCCGTCAATGGTATAAGTGCCATCTACAATCGCCAATACAGCATTACTTTCAGGCTTACGGGCTCTTTTGCCTACAGCAACGCTGCAACAGATCCTTTTATACCAGATACCCAAATGGGTGCTATGGGCAGGACACAACAAGCCGGCATCGAGGTGCCCAAAAGATTTAATTCCAATAGCTTTGACATAGGCCACGTAGTACACACCCACGCCGATGGCGATGGTTGGAGCAATGGAGGTCTTGCTCAGCTTAACTCTGTTTGTGATAATTTTACGAGCGGCGGACAACTCAACAAGGCAAGCGCATGGAGCGGAGCTTACGGAAATACAGGATATGGCTGGCTTTCTCTTTTTGCGCACGAGGTTGGTCACCAATTTGGTATGATGCACACTTTCAATGGTACCGGTGATTCCTGTACAGATGCCATCAGTGAAGAAACAGCTGTAGAAATTGGTAGTGGTACCACCATCATGTCGTACAATGGACTCTGTCAGGCCAACAACAATGTGCCCAGCAATGGTGAAGCAGATAGTTACTTCCACTACGTATCTACGGTTCAAATGGTGCTCTACCTCCTGGATGAAGCATCAACCTGTCCTGTCACTACTACCAGCGCCAATCACGCTCCTGATGCCTTTGCAAATCCTTGCGATGTGCCATCTTATCAGCTGCCCAAAAACACGCCATTTTACCTGAAAGGATCAGGCTCAGATGATGATGGTGACGAAATTTATTATGCCTGGGAACAGTTTGACGAAGATGGCCCCGGCAGCCCTACCCAAGGCAATATTGGGGCTCAGGCTGGATCCAAAAAGACCACTCCGCTTTTCAAAAATTTTCCACCTTCTACCACCAATGAAAGATATTTCCCGGATGCGGCTACAGTAGCTGCAGGCAATGGGTCAGACCCTTTTCAGGCTTTGCCCACAACCAACAGAGACATCAACATCGCCTTCTCGGTTAGAGATAACAAAACAACCGGTGGTGGCATCTCCTATGAAGAAATGTTGATCCAGGTTCAAAATTCTGGACCGCTATCTGTCACTTATCCCAACACCAATGAAAATTTATCGACTGAACAAAACATTACCGTTACATGGGCTACCAATGGCTCAGACCTGCTTTGCAACAACGCATCCATCTCGCTTTCAACAGATGGAGGATTGTCATTTCCCATTGTATTGGCAGAAAATATACCCTACAACTCAGGTTCTTACAACCTAACCATACCGGGATTCGTCAACAATACCACCACAGCCAGAATCAAGGTAGGTTGCACGGATTACGAATGTTTCCAGTTTTATGACATATCCAATACGAATTTTAGAATCCAAAGCAGTTGCTCGGCACCACAAAGCATCATCTGTCCCAATGAAGATCTTTCCTTTGACAAAGGAGATCCAGCCCTTGATCTGACATTGTCAGGTTTTATGGGTACAAGGGTCACTTCATTTTCAAAAAGAATTACATCTTCCAGCCCGGTAGGTCCAAGCCCGGTTTATAATACTGCCGGTACCGGTTGTGTCGATAAAGGTGATACCAGATACGTATCTACCGTTTTTGCTGTTTCCGAAACGGGTACCTACAATTTTAATGTTGAATTTGATTTCAATGATGGTTTTGGTTTTGTTACCATTGTAGATGACGCTTCATATAATCCAAATTCTCCTTGTAGTGCATTTATTGCATCCTCCGGCAGCGATCCGGGTGGGCCGGGTGTACAGGCCAGTACCGTATTTTCTGCTCAATTGGATGAATGTACCAAATACAGAATGTTGTTCTTTAACTACGGAGATAAGCCCATCAATACACGTCTTCCATCTTTCACAGGTCCCGGTATTTTACTTGAAGAGCCTGCCACTCCGGTTACTGATTTTTCATTAACGTATGTAGCCGTTAAAAATTCAACCAACATTATCTCTGCGGTTTCCAATTCGGCCAATTTTACCAACTTGAGCCCGGGTATTTATACCATCTACGGATATACCTATAAAAGCGGTGGTACAACCCCACCCAACATTACTGACCTGTCCAGCTATGTTGGTAAAAAATACAATGAATTTTATGTGGCAGGTGATTGTTTCCTGCCCAGCCTCAATAGTTTTCAACTCGAAATCCTGGGAGCTTGCTCACTCGAATCTGCAGTGCTTGGAGTACAATCACCCTGTAATCCACTTGACAACTCTTTTACCCAACAGATCATTCTCACCTTTTCAGATGCCCCCGGTGATAGTGTAGTAATTGGGAATAATGTATTTGCGGTTACTTCCAGTCCCCAGACTATAATTTTTACCGGCAAATCTGATGGATCTACTACTTTTCTGGATGCCTATTTCAGAGAAGAAGCTTCCTGTAGGTTTACCGTGAGCATTGTCCACCCTCAAAATTGTTGCCCATTTGATATCGGGGTTGAAACAGATCAAAGAGGTTGTGAAGGCCAGCCATTAACCGTTGATGCCAACACCAACCTCGGTACCTATGAATGGAAAAACAGCAGCGGCAGTGTGATTGGCATGGCTTCTTCTATTGTGATCAATACAGCCGGAAGTTACAACGTCAAAGTAACAAGCCCGACAGGTTGCAGCAAATCGCAGGACTTTACTGCTGTTTTTGAACCTACACCAACCATTTCATTGCCGGCAGACGTCACCATTTGTGATGGCGTAGACTACATGCTCGTTGCCAATACCACAGCTTCATTTTTAGAATGGTTTAAAGACGGCGTTTTAGTACAATCCGGACCACAAAAATCCCTCAGTCTTGACACAGCAGGTATATACAGTGTAAAAGCTGGTAATTCTCCTGCATGTCAGGTTAGTGATGAAATCAATATAGGGGTAAAACCTTCTCCCAAACCCAATTTAGGAAACGATAAAGATATTTGCGAAGGTGACAATACCACTTTGAGCATTACAGACAATGGCACCATTTCATGGTTTTTCAACAATGTTCCGGTTGCCAACCAAAGCGGAAAAACTTTGACCGTTTCAGAAGAAGGTGTGTACAGGGTGGTCGTAGCAGCAGCCAATGGCTGTACCAACGAAGACATTGTCAATGTCAACGTTTATGCCCTCCCCACAGTCAACGCCGGACCGGATCTGAAATTCTGCGAAGGCAAAGATGTAACCGTTACCGCAACATCATCCAGCCAGATCTTTCAATGGTTTAAAGATGGCCTGGCTTATTCTGCAGTAGATTTATCTTTTGTGACCAATCAACCCGGGAAGTATAAAATTGTATCATCGAACGACATAGGTTGTAAGGTGGCAGATTCCATGATTGTGACTAGAAATCTTTTGCCTGTCGTCAATCTGGGAGCCGATAAAGTGGGCTGTATTGGCAGTCAGGTTCCACTGTCCGGACCTTCTGGTACAGCCTATCAATATCAGTGGACCTTCAACGGCAATGCCCTGGCAGGAGGCCAAAACATCACTGCAACCAATCCTGGTACTTATTCTTTGGTGGTCACCGATGGTAATGGCTGCTCTAACGTAGATTTTATTGATGTTGACTTCAAACCGGGTCCCAGCGTGACACTGAATGATGCCAATATTGAAATATGTGAAGGCGAATCTTTTCAACTGGAAGCAACAACCACGGCTACCAAAATAGAATGGCTGAGAAATGGTCAGACCATCGCCGGCCAGACAGGAAAAACCCTCAGCATTACCCAGGCTGGAACCTATACCATCAAAGCTACCGGCAATGTAGGAGGAGGTTCTGAATGTACAGTAGAAGAAACTGCCACCGTTGTGGTCAATCCCAAACTGGCAGTTAGCGTCAATGATACTACGGCATGCGAGGGCGAAGTAATCACGCTTACTTCCAATGTAACCGCATTTAAATACACCTGGAAATTGGGCACTCAGGTGGTCGGCAATGCCAAAACTTTTAAACCTACTGCAGCGGGTACCTATATCCTCGAAGTAGAAACCCAAAAGGGATGTAAATCTTCCGACAACATTGTGGTCACATTCAGTTCACGGCCAAGTGTGCTGATCCCTGCTACAGGCGAATATTGTAAAGGCCAGCAACTGGAAATTACCGGACAAAGTAATGGCAATAA
>CALMWS010000362.1 GCA_937870795.1 uncultured Bacteroidota bacterium
CTGACTTTCTTCACCCGCCTGCCACCGGATGTCATTCGACCATTTGAGCGATTTTTCTTTGCCCAGGCTGTCATTGCCCAATTCAAGCGCTGCCAGTCCCTGGTGTAAGCCATTGGAATACAATTCGTGGACTTGTGCCGCCCTGATCAGCCACGACAAGTTGGATTTAATTTGCCATCGGCTGCCCAGCTCTTTGCTTAGCCCCAGACTGTAAGCGTGATTGGCATCGTTTCGATGGGGTTGATTGAGTTGCCCCAACCTGTCGAGGTAGCTAACCCTAAGGTCGTAACCTTCAAGCCTGCCACCGGCTTCCCAATCTATGTTTTTCCACTTCACCCAGTAGCTGATGTACACAGCGGGATTGAACAGGGTGTAATTGGGTATGAGGGGATAAATGCCGGTGCCGGCTATGTTGCTGTTGTGGGTAAACCGGGGTTGAAGGCCCACTGACATGCGCCACTTTTCTGCATGCTCCCATTGTAAGTATGCATCGGCCCAGCCATTGTATAAAGAAAGATCAAGTGCCGGCAGACTGTCCCTGCCCCCTCTCCTGATATCGTATTCTTGTCGTTGGTTGATTTGTACAGCACCATCCAGTGCGATTCTGAATGACTCGTTGATTTGTTTTTTCAATTCGGTTTTTATCATCCAATGCTTCACCTTTTGCCGGGGCGCGTTGACGTTGTACGAAAAACGATCCCCGGTATAAAATGGAATGGGCCTTGAAATGGCTGCGGCCAAATCGGTACTATTTCCCACGTGGGCTCCCCTCAGTATGCCCGTTTCATTGTAATAAAAACTGCCATACAAAGATCGGTAAAAGGTACTGCCTGCATCATTGGTGAGCAGCATTGACAAAGCTGCTTGTCGGCTACCCGTATTGGTGAGGTAGTAAGAGGCACTGTGCTGGTCACCACCCAATGAGCTGCTACCAGCCACTCTCATTCGACCCAGTGCGTTGGTGTTTTCCAGCTGAAACTGGCTTTGTGCCATCCGACCGTTGGTGTGGTACGACATTGAAACCTGGCCATGGAGGTGGGGATCGGATCGTATGGGTGTAGCCTCCAGCAACACTATACCTGCCATGGCTGCTACCCCGTATTTCACCGCTGCCGAGCCTTTGATCACCGATATCTTTTGGGCAGAAGATGCATCGATCTCGGGCGCATGGTCGATGCCCCATTGCTGCCCTTCCTGCGGAATGCCCTGGTTGAGGATCTGCACCCTGTTGCCGTACAAACCGTGGATGATGGGCTTACCCAGGGTATTGCCGGTACGCAAAACGCTTACGCCCGGTATGACGGAAGCGATAGAGGCAAGATCTTTGCCCTGTTGACGGTTTAAAATGGCTTCGGCAATGGTGTAGTGTTGCAAGCCCACACTGGTGCGTGATCGGTTTTCACTCACTACCACCTCTGACAGCATTTGGGAATGGTGCTCAAGGGAAAAGGCAAGAGTGGTGTCTCCTTTAATGGTGATAAAAAATCGTTTGCTCTCACAACCCAGGTGGGACACCAAAAAGTGGTAAGCTCCGGCACATACCCCATCGATCTCAAACCTGCCCGCTTCGTCGCACTGGCTACCCTGTCCACTTTCTTCGATAAAAATGGTGGCGTATTCCAGTCCGTGCTCGTGGTGCACGTCATCGACCCTGCCCCGGATTTTGTATGTACAATCCTGCGCATCAAGGCTATAAGTAGCCAGGGCTAAAAAAACAAAAAGAAAAAATCGTAAATGCAACATTGTTGCAAATATAATGGTTTTGACATCAAATTTCAAGGCTTGTCGATAATTTGCACAAAATCATCGCTTTCATTGAACTTTTTTTCCAATGTTTTGTCTAACATTTTAGCAACAAAAACTAAACAAAATGTTAGATTCTCATACCGATGTCACCACCCTTATTCGTGGAAATAAAATTCGGCTCGATGAATTGTCGCACGACGAGATCGGAGATGACCATCTGTATACCGGCATCGATACGCCGCTGCGCAAAGATGCATTTGCCCTTTCCGACAAAGAAAAGATGGATAAAATTGCCTACCACTTTGGTGAAATCATGCATACCCTTGGCCTCGATCTTACAGATGATAGCCTCAAAGGCACTCCACAAAGGGTAGCTAAAATGTACGTACAGGAGATTTTCAGCGGTCTCAATCCCGCCAATAAGCCCAAAATTGCCCTGTTTGACAACAAATACAAATACCAGCAAATGCTGGTGGAAAAAGACATCTCGTTTTATTCCAACTGTGAACACCACTTTGTGCCCATCATTGGCAAGGCACACATCGCCTACATAGCCAAAGACAAGGTAATTGGCCTGTCGAAGCTCAACCGCATCGTCCAGCACTTTGCCAAAAGGCCACAGGTGCAGGAACGCATGACCATGCAGATTGCAGACGAGCTCAAACAAGTACTCCAGACCGAACACGTGGCCGTCATCATCGAAGCCAAACACCTCTGTGTTTCTTCTAGGGGTGTCAACGACGATACCTCTGCAACGGTAACCTCCTTTTATGGAGGTAAATTTTTAAACGAACAGACCAAACAGGAGTTTATGCATTATCTGGGTTAGTCCCATCATGATATATCTGAGTTGTTAGTAATTAGGGTTTGATGAAGGGTCATTTAATTGGCCCTTTTTCTTTTGAGCCGGTCAATATCGGCTCTTTTTTATCTTTGCACCATGTTAAACGAAACCAACCAGCCTGCCGTTCCGGCAAAAATCGACCTAATCCAGCAATGGCATGCCATACATAATGGCATTGAAATTTCTTTTGCTACGGGCCCTATTCAAATCATGGTGCTTAGCGAAAGATTGTTTCGCATCCGTTACGCATCGGGTCTATCCTTTCAACGCGATTTCAGTTATGCCATAGCCGATCATCATCCTTACAGTGGAGCAACCTTTGAAGTGCATTTGCAGGAAGATATACTGACCCTCACCACCTCCCAACTAGCCCTTATTTTGAAAGGCGATAAGAGCATAATCATTAAAGACAAACAAGGCCGCATTGTGCTCGAAGACCATGAGGCCCCAGCCATCACCGAACACTACGAAAATGGCACTACCCAACTCCTCCTGCAGCGTAAAATCCAGCACGGAGAACACTTCTATGGCCTGGGCGACAAACCCGGCCACCCCGATCTGCGCAACCACAGCTACACCATCTGGGGCACCGATC
>CALMWS010000363.1 GCA_937870795.1 uncultured Bacteroidota bacterium
ATGGTTGGCTGGGTTACCGTGAAACTTTTGGTTACCGTCTTGTTGTCGGCATCCGTTAATTTTACGGAGTATGCGCCAACACACAGACCCGTAAAGCTGAATGGCCCACCTGCAGTGAGGTTTCTGGTAGCTGTTGCTGCACCAGACAAGGTCAATGTATAAGGTGCCTTACCCGTATTGTCAACAGTACCGGAAATGATGGCATCGCAAGAGTTTACACAAGATACACCATAACCACTATTGGTATTTTCTGAACTAACGCTGCCTGTAAAAGCAGGGTCTGAGCCAGGATTGATTTGTGGTACATTGTAGCTTCCCGTGGCCTTGCAACCATTGGCATCGGTTACCTGCACTGCATACGCTCCGGGTGCAAGTCCGCTGATGTCCTGGGTAGTAGCCGAGCTGCCTCCCGACCATTGATAAGTATAAGGTTCGGTACCACCCCTGGGTGTGATATCGATGGCACCATTGCTACCAGATGAGCTGACAATAGCCGCAGGGCTATCGATGGTCAATGCAGCAGTAGGTTGCCCCACAACGATCAATTGAGAAGCTACCTTTGCCGGGTTGGATTTATCTGTAACGGTAACACCATAAGTGCCCGCAGCAAGATTGGTACGGGAAGTGCCTGTTTCTGCGGAGTTTGCCCAAACAATAGTATACGGAGTGCAACCTCCGGTAATTGCCAATGAAATACTGCCGGTGGATTCACCAAAACATTTAACATTGGTAACTGTGGCGTTTATTTTAAGATCTTCAACCGGATTTTCTCCAACATCAAATGACCTTGCAGCCGAACATAAGTTGGCATCTGTTACTGTTACCATGTAATTTCCTTTGATTAACTGAGCTACGTCTTTGGTGTTGGGACCATTGGACCATGCGTAAGTATAATTTGGCGTTCCACCGGTTACATTGAGTGTAATGCTACCCAATGTACCACAACCTACGTTGGTGACATTGCCAGATATATTGAGGCCTGTTGTAGGTTGGGTAATGGTTACCGATTTAGTACATTTTACTTCCCCTGAACATGTGACCTCAAGAACATAATTGCCGGCAGGTGCATTGGTAAGATTACAGTTGGCGGTGGGGAGTGGGTTGCCAAATGCCACGCCGTCTTTTTTCCAAATAACCTGGCAATCTGCTGTTGCATTGGTGACTGTAGCGTTAATGGCACCATCTGTACCCCCAAAACAGGAAACATTTTTGAATGAATTGATATTGCATTCAAGAAGAGGTGTATTGCAAACAATTTTTACTGAACCAGCATCAACAGTGTAGGGCACCTTTACTGCGCTGTTGTTGATAAATTCTACTACAAAGCTAGGTAAATCCTGTACATTAACTACTGATGTAAGGTCACAAGCCCCTACTCCTTTAAAACGCATATTTAAAAGTAATGCGTTGTTGGCAAGTGTAGCTGCAGTGCTGGAGAACCAGTTAAATTTATAAGTATTACCTCCCGGATCCAGAGAACCAGCGGGGTTTCCAGTAAGTCCGTAAGAATTGCTATTGACAAATTCAAGGATGGATTTATCCCAGCTAAAGCCCATTTGCACACCTGTGATATTGGTAAAGTTTTCCACACGGATGGCTACATCGACTTCCTGATTTGGGTTTACCGTTACATCGGCTATATTCACTTTAATGGGTGTAACATCGGCAACGGTCACTTTACCATCGACGTTTACATAAGTAACAGGAGAACCAGTGTTGTTGGTGTATTCTGTTTCCAGATCACCATTGGGTGCTGTGTCTACCAGATCGATGGTGGTCATAGAACCTACCGGACCTATGACATTAAAACAAAGTTCCATAAGGCGCTCTCCATTTGGAATGGTAAGAGATGGATTTGTTCCAGGATTGAGCCATACAAAATTAAATATACCACTACCTATGTTTGACCAATTATAAAAATTACCTGGCAAAGCATCATATTTCAGCGGCTGAACAAGCGTAAGGACTGTAGGGTCCCATTTGATTTTGGATTGAGCTCCATCAATATTGATAAAATTGTCTACTTTTATAGGAATACACAATTGCACATTGGGAGGTGTAACCAGGGTTGGTGCAGTGACTGTGAGATCATCACCACCACCGCCGCCGCCGCCACCTGTGCAGCCGGTACCATTGATCTTGGCTTTTCCTTCCGTAAAGGTGATAGGGAAAACTTCGAAGTTTTCATTGTAATATTCACTCTTGGTTGGTGTATTGCTACCGAAAACCCGCGTTGAGTCACAAGGTACTCCAGTGGCTTTTAGACGAAGTGTAAATAACCTGGTATTCGCAGGCAAAGTTTGGGTTTCACCATTGGACCATAGACAGGAAGCATTGCCCTGCTTTATAGGTGAAGAAGGACCCGGGGTAGCAAAATCCAGTGTTCCCCCCAGTTGCGCAGGAGAGATAACATTGGAAATGGCAGCAAATTTAAATTTGGTCGAATCCCAGTTCATTGAGAACTGCATGCCAAAAAGGCTGTTGAAATTGGCTACTGTCACATCGATGTTGGCTGTATCACCGGGAGCATTGACGCTGGCTGTGCCATATTTGATGTTCAGGTTTTGAGCAGTCAATCCCGAAAAAATCAGCAAAGAAAGTACCGCAGCAAATAAAAATTTCCTCATTATCGAGAATTTATGTTTCAAAATTAGTTTACAAAAATAAGCAATTCGTAGCACTATGGACAAGAATGCCGGAATGATTATTATATTTAATTGATTGTAATATACTTATATATGGCATAAAAATGTTGTATCAATCATTCATATTAAAATTAGTCATTATATATAAACCTCAAATTTCAAGCCAATTTTGTTTTTTTATGTATCTATAACGTATTCCGGTGCAAATCTACTCCCCAAAGGCTTAAAAATGGATTAAAATGTTGTTTGGAAGCAAATTGTTGGTTTTTCGCTACTTTTGAATAAAAAGTGACTGATGGAAGGGTTTCTCTCCTTTTTTGGAAATTTATCTGATGGGGGCAAATTGTTGTGGATAGTGGTCTGCATGTTGGTGTTTTGGCTCATGGAAGGACAGTTTCCGCTGGCCGCTCTGCGTTACAATAAGTGGAGGCACGCTACTCCCAACCTAGTTTTTTTGACCACTACCATTTTGATCAATGCCCTTTTTGGGGTCGTTACCGCCGGCATCTTTGTATGGATGCAAAATGACCATTTTGGTTTGCTATACCTGGTAAACTGGCCCTGGTGGGTGGAATTGATTATGGCGGTCCTTTTATTGGATTTATTGGCCCAATACCTTGTGCATTATTTGTTGCACAAAGTAAAATTCATGTGGCGGTTTCACATGGTGCATCACAGTGATACAGCGGTGGATGTAACAACCGGTACTCGCCACCACCCAGGTGATTACATCATGCGGGAGTGTTTTTCACTGTTGGCCATAGTGATCAGTGGCATGCCATTCGCCTACTACATTTTTTACCGGTTGCTGACGGTGTTGTTTACCTATTTTACGCACGCCAATCTGAATTTGCCGGTTGCTTTTGATAGAGCCTGGAGTTATGTATTCATTTCTCCCCACATGCACAAATTTCACCATCATTATGAACGTCCGTGGACAGATAGCAATTATGGAAACATTTTTTCCATCTGGGATCGGCTCTTTGGCACCTTTGTTTATGATGATCCATTAAAAATTAGATATGGACTGGATGTGTTGCAAGACAACACCTCTGACCAACTGGGCTACCAGCTAAAGCTGCCGTTTGATGGGCGGGTGAAGACTGATCGGTAGGGCAATACGCTGCGCTTGGTTCAATTCGGCTGCGCCTTAGTTCGATACGCCTTCGGCTTAGTGCAATTCGGCTGCGCCTTAGTTCGATACGCCTTCGGCTTAGTGCAATTCGGCTGCGGCTTAGTGCAATGAATTGAAATAGGAGCCATCCCAGATAAGTTTGGTCGTTGCCGTGCAAAGGGTTGCACGGTTCCTTCACTTTTGATTGCCACTGGCAATCAAATTGCTACTTCATAGCAAGCTTTCAGTCATGGCTGCGCCTAAGTGCAATGAATTGAAATAGGAGCCATCCCAGATAAGTTTGGTCGTTGCCGTGCAAAGGGTTGCACGGTTCCTTCACTTTTGATTGCCACCGG
>CALMWS010000364.1 GCA_937870795.1 uncultured Bacteroidota bacterium
TGACCCAATACCTCACGGATCGATGCCTGCAGCCTCTTAAAACCTGCAGGAAATTCTCCGTCAAGCAAGATTTTGATGTAAACGATCTCTTCTACTTTTTCAAAAGTCTCTACCGTAGCTTCTGTCAGCGTGTACCGTTTGTCTTGGGTTAAGTCAACATAAGTATGAAAGTAGGCGGATATAAAATTGGCAAAAATGGCAATGCCTACAACCATCAGGAAACTGTACCATGCAGGGGATAACTTTTTCATCATGGCCTATTTTTTTGAAGTAATAATGGCATGGCACGCCGTTATGCAAATGGAAATCAAAGCAGCAAAATAAACCAGATCGCGTGTATCTATGGCGCCCTTGCTCATGGCATCGTAATGCGATTGGATGCCGAACTTATCAATGAATGCATCAATATTGCCAATAAAGACGGGCATAGATGCAATGTAATCAAATGCCCAATGCACCAAAAAACAGAGGAAAGCACCCAGGATAAACGCTACGATCTGGTTGTCGGTCAGGGCACTGGCCAGCATACCCAGCGACACAAATGAAGCCGATAAAAATAGCAATCCTATATACGATCCGGCTATGGCCCCACTGTCGAGATTACCCACAGGCGATCCCAGTTGATATACTGAATAATAATACACCAGGGTAGGCAATAAGGCAAAAATCACCAGGCACAAATTGGCCAAAAACTTACCTAAGATGATGTCGTAATCGGTCAATGGTTTGGTAAACAAAAACTCTATGGTTCCTCTTTGACGCTCTTCAGCAAAGCTGCGCATGGTGATGGCAGGAATCAGGATCAACAAAATGAAAGGTGCCAGTGAAAACAATGGATCCATGGAGGCATAGTTGTAGTCCAGCACACTGCTGTCTGTAAATACCCACATAAACAAGCCATTGAGGACCAAAAAAACAGCAATGACCATGTAGGCTATCAGCGAACTGAAAAACGTATGAATTTCTTTCCAGAATATACTAATCATGTTTGCTTTTTGTGAGTTTTTGAAATATATATTCCACACTGAGTTTTTCCTGCGCCATTTCCAGAATAACCCAACCCTTGCCGGCACACAATCTAAATACATCGGGTCTTACGTCCCTGCCTGCATCTGCATATATTTTTACTTCATTGTCTTTCGTTTCAACGCGCTGCACACCGGTGATGCCCTTGAGTTCCTGTACCACATAATTTTTTTCAAGAAAACGCACGGTGATCAGGTTTTCGCCTTTGATTCGGTTTTGCAATTCACCTATGGGGTCGTCTGCTACCAGCTTGCCTTCATTGATGATGATGACCCGATCGCAAAGGGCCTGAACCTCCTGCATGATGTGGGTTGAAAAGAGTACTGTTTTTTCTTTGCCCAGATCGCGGATCAATGCCCTGATATCAGCCAGCTGGTTCATGTCCAGGCCCGAGGTAGGCTCATCTAATATGAGTACTTCGGGGTCGTGCAACATTGCCTGCGCCAGACCCACCCTTTGGCGGTAGCCCTTGGATAAAGCGTGGATGGGCTTGTGTTGCTCCTTACCAAGACCTGTCATTTCTATCACTTTGGCGATGCGCGTTGCAGGTGCATCCAGGCGGTGAATGCCGGCGGCAAAGGCCAGAAATTCTTTTACATACATGTCTTTGTAAAGTGGGTTGTGCTCTGGCAGGTAACCTATTTTACTACGACTCTCCATGGCATTTTCACGTGTATCAAAGCCACAAACCTGTACCTTTCCCTCATCCTGGCCGATATACGAGGTTATCATTTTCATGGTGGTCGACTTGCCCGCACCGTTGGGTCCCAGAAAACCCAGAATTTCACCCGGTTTGGCGGTGAAACTAATGTGGTCAACCGCACACTGGCTGCCGTACCACTTGGTCAGTCCTTCTACCGTTACCATGTTGTCTTAATTTTATTCGTCATGGAATTGTTGTTGTTTAGTCAATCGGCCGGGTGTTCTCTTTTTATGATGCCAACTACTTCTTCAATGGTAAGTGCCTCATCTAAAGAAAAATTTCCAATTGTAGTGCGGCTTAGACCATATAGGTAGGCACCCACACCCAGTTCTTTTCCAATGTCGTTGGCCAGCGATCGGATGTATGTACCCTTGCTTACCTCCACATCAAAGGAAACAAAGGGCAAAGATACGTCTGTGACCGCATATTTTCTGATTTCTACCCTGCGCGATTTGAGCTCGATGTCCGCCCCGCGTCTTGCCAGCGTATAGGCATTCTTTCCCTTTATTTTAACGGCAGAAAAGATAGGGGGTACCTGGTCTATCCAGCCCGAAAACCGACCGATTGCCTCCTCAATCCGCTCTATTGTGAGATGGGTGATGTCGGTAGCATTGATTTCTTCACTTTCCCTGTCGTAAGAAGCAGTAGTCACCCCAAGCTTGATGAGTGCCTTATACGATTTGTGGTCGCTGCTCAAACCCTCAAGCAACTTGGTGTACTTGCCAGTGCAAACAATGAGCAGTCCGTCTGCCATGGGATCAAGGGTGCCGGCGTGGCCCACTTTGATGCCGGGCAGACCGTGGTTGTGTTTGATGGCATATTTGATGCGATTGACCACATCAAAGGAAGTCCATTCCAGGGGCTTGTTGACCAGGATCAGACAGCCGGCCGAGAAGTCGGCAGGTAATTTGGGTTTACTCCGGGATAAGGTTACCAGGGAGTTGGCATCGATGGTGCTTTTTTCCACCATTCGCTTATGCCGACTGAGTGAAATAATAGATAAGTCCAAAGCTGCCTACGAGGAGGCAGTAATAGGCAAAATAATCGAGTTTGCTTTTTTTCACGAGATTGATCATCACGGTACACGCAAAAATGCCCACAACAAAAGAGGTAATGACGCCGGTAATGGCCACGGTAGGGGAGAGGGTGGTTTCTGCAAAAGCCCCGTCCAGTATATCTTTTGCTACCTTGCCCATTATCAGGGGCAGCACCATGAGAAATGAAAATCGAGCTGCCTGTGCCTTATCGATGCCCAGCAATACAGATGTGGCAATGGTGGATCCTGAACGGGAAATACCTGGCAGGATGGCCACGGCTTGCGCTATGCCTATGATAAATGCATTCTTATAGTCCAGCGGCTGGTTGGCCTTCGATGCTCTTCCCGACAACCAAAGCAGGCCTGCAGTGCAAATCAGGAAAAACGAAACCAGGTGGATCTTGGATTCAAAAAAGGTTTCCAATACATCTTCAAAGCCTACACCAATGACAGCAGCAGGTATCATTGATACAATGATTTTTAAAGCATACTGCTTTTCTTCGTTGTTCACCGGCTTAAATATACCTCGGAGCAATTCCAGGATCTCTTTCCTAAATACCACAACGGTAGAAAGCATGGTGCCTACGTGAAGCATGACCGAAAGCAAGAGGCTCTCCTCACCCAGACTGCGATCGCCAAAAATATACTTGGCCAGCTCCAGGTGTCCGCTGCTGCTCACCGGTAAAAATTCAGCCAGGCCCTGTACAATGCCCAGAACCAGCCCATACAGAAAATCCGCCATTATTGTTTTTTAGTGAAAATAGCCACGATCTGCAACGCCAAACCCGCAAGGATCAGTATCGGTGCAATCAGGGTACGGCGCGTTGAATAAATCAACGACTCATCCCATACATCAGGAGAAGGCATGTGACCACCAGACATGAGGATCAGGCCCAGAAAAATCAATGCCAGACCACCCAGGATAAAGTAATAATTCCTTTTTCCAAAGGTCAGCGTATTCATAATCCCTGGTGCCGCAGGCGCATCCATTCTGGACTTGGTAGGCTCCACCTCACCACTTTTTTTTACTTTGCTCATAGGGGCAATGATTGATAATCAAATGAAATTGAGAGGCAAATATATGAAAAAAAGAGAAGATTATGGCCTACATAAGCCTCAAAGCAGATTTTCAATTTTATTTAACAAGCCCTCCCTCCCACTTTTTCGTCCTTTTTCAAAAAAATGACAAAAATATTGTCAAAAAATAATGTAAAAATGACAATTAATTTGTCATAATGATGTATTTTTGCTTCGCTGCTTGGGTCAATTGATTGAAATGGTAACAATCATGGACAAACTTGGTCGTTGCCGTGCAAGGGTTTGCACGGTTCCCTCATTATCGAGTGAAAGATTTCACTCGATTTGCTCCAAAGTCGCAACCATTCTGTCATGCTTAGTGCAATACGCGCTGCGTGCTTAGTGCAATGCTCGGTCTTCGCAGATACACATTTTTTATAACCCCTAACCCCTAATCTAACCCCTAATCTAACCCCTAATCTAACCCCTAATCTAACCCCTAA
>CALMWS010000365.1 GCA_937870795.1 uncultured Bacteroidota bacterium
CAACAAAAGAGGTATTGGGCAAATCATTGACTACAACCCCCCCTGAAGGATCAGATACACAGCCTGTGGAGGCATAGGTAAATCTGAATCGTGCCAAACCCTGGCTCAAGCCAAAAACCTTTCCAGCTGTATTGATACTTGCAATGGATGGATTGAGGCTTATCCAGGCACCTGCACCCAATGAAGGGAGTATCATGCTATCTTGTTTACACAATTGGGTCTGTGGCAAGATCACAATGGGCTTCGGATTGACCGTAATGTTTAAAGGAATGTTGGACTCACAGCCCGTGGTACTATTGATAAAAGTAAAACTGGCCGTACCCGCTCCAATACCTGTTATTACTCCATTGTTGCCAACCGGAGCCACGCTTTCATTGGATGTTGTCCAAATGCCACCAAAGGTTGGAGTCAACTGACTGGTGCTGCCCTGACATATCACATTGGGTCCAAGAAATGCTACAAAAGGTCTGGGGTGTACCGTAAACAAGGCACTTGAGTCGCTGTAGCAGCCTGTCAAACTATCTCTGAATACAAACTTAGTTGTGCCTTGGGTTATGACCGATATCTGCCCCTGGTTGTTGATGGAGGCAACCAACGGATTGCGACTGTACCAGTCGCCACCGGTTGTGGGCGTAAATTGCATATACTGTCCCGGACATAGATTGGTTGATGCTCCTGTGGTAATCACTGGCTTGCCATTTACAATAACAGGACCTACCGGATCAGAGGGGCAACCTCCCAGTGGTGTATAGGTGAAACTTGCCTGGCCCTGACCCATAGCAGTGATGATGCCTGCATTGTTGATAACAGCAATGCCCGGATTGTTGCTTATCCATACGCCGCCGGAAGCAGGTATAGCAGAAGAAGTTTCACCAATACACAACGTATTGTCACCTGTGAGCGATGCCGCTGGTTTGATACTTACGGTTATTATATCGGTAGAATCGGAAATACAACCCGACAATGATTCAATAAAAATAAATCTGGCAGTACCCACCCCTATTCCGGTGGCGATGCCTCCGGCATTGATGGTAGCTACTGCATTGTTGGAGCTAATCCAGATGCCCCCAGTGGACGGTTGTAAAGTGGTATTTGAGCCTATGCATATATTTTTGGGTCCTGTGATAAGGGCGGTTGGCTTACCATATACTACTACGGATAAAGCATTGACCGAGGCGCAGCCGGTGGCCGATTCAGTAAAACGGAACTGGGCCACCCCTTGCGACAAGCCCGTCACTAATCCACTGTTATTGACTGATGCCACAGTAGGGTGAATGGAAGTCCATACCCCTCCGGTACCGGGCGAGAGTTGTGTGGTGCCTGTTAGACAAATGGAGGATGGTCCATCAATTGAAATAGCGGGGTTGGGGTTGACCAAAATCGTTTTTGTAGGCAATGATGGGCATCCTGTTGCGGAGGATGTAAAAGTGAAACTGACCAAACCAGGGCCCGTTGCATTAATCAGTCCGTCGTTGTTGATTGTAGCCGTTGAAGGATTACTTGATGTCCAAGTTCCGGGGCCTGGGCTCAATGCCTGACTGGTTTCACCAACACATAAGATGGTATCTCCACTGATGCTTACCACTGGCTTGCCATTGACAGTGAGTGTAGGCGACAATTCTGATGAACAACCCGTTGACGTTTGAGTATATTGAAAAGTAGTAGTACCTGGTGAAAGCGTTGTGACAAAGCCATTATTACCAATTGAAGCCACCAAAGGGTTGCTGCTCGTCCATATCCCTCCCGTTGTAGGAGACAAGGATGTATTAGAACCTATACACAGCGTCGTAGATCCTGTAAAACTTATGCCAGGCTTTGGATTGATGGTCACGGGGCTGCTGGGATCAGAAGAACAATTGGATGATGAAATGGTAAAAGTAAAATAAACAACACCGGCACTAATCGCGTTTACTACACCTGCATTGCTGATGGTTGCCAAAGTAGGATCAGAACTTTGCCAGGTGCCGCCTGTAGTTGGGTTTAGCGAAGTAGTTGCGCCCACACAAATAGTGCTTGGGCCTACAATGCTTGCAACAGGTTTGGCATTTACAGTAACTCCTGAGGTTGGCACAGATGTACAGCCTGTACTCGCATTGGTGAATACGAAGCTGGCAGTACCCGGGGCAACTCCCTGGACAATACCACTGGAATTTACAGTTGCCACTGAAGAATTGCTACTTACCCAAATACCACCTGTTGAAGGAAGCAAACTGGTCACCTGCCCCAAACAGATCTGAGATGGGCCGCTGATGGAAACGGTCGGACGCGCGTTTACAGTTATATTACTTGCAGCAGTAGCCGTACATCCATTAAGGCTTGTCACAGTAACAACATACAAAGCTGAAGGTACAGGAGGATACAGAGAAAGGGTAGCCGATGTGGCTCCACCGGTATTGCTGCTCCAATGATAAGCAGTGGCAGAGCTTGCATTTACACTTAGCTGTATGGATTCGCCTTCACAAATGGCAGTTTTGGAAGCCACGATTGAAGGTAGATATGGGTCAAATATTTGTACTGAAGATGTAGCCACACACAAATTCTGATCGGTCACTGTAACTTGATAAGGTCCCGCAGCAGTTACCGCAAAAGAAGCAACCGTACCATTAAATGAAGGTCCTGTCCATT
>CALMWS010000366.1 GCA_937870795.1 uncultured Bacteroidota bacterium
CAGGTTGCCATAAGCAGGAAGACTTACTACTACATAAGTCAATTGCTCTGCGCTGTTGTTTTTATCTTCAACTGCGAGGTAATTGCGCGATATAGTAGGTACTTCGACCGGTGTCATTTCAAGCAAAACATCATTGACCTGATAAGGGTTTTCAACTGTAACTGATGCACAAATTTCCATTTCAAAGCCGTCTAGTTTACCTCCATTGCCAGCCTTTGTGTCTTTGATTTCCAGTGTCCATACACCCGTTGCATCCTGGCCATTGAGGGTTTCCAATTTTTCTTTGGGACGGTATTGCCCTGAGGCAGTATTGGCACAAGAAAAAGGAGCAGGAGCCTGGTCATCAATCAATACTTCTATGTTCAACTGCTTTTCGCAGATGCTTTCCCAAAGGATTACCTTGGTGCCGGCCGGAGATATAAGGGTACCTGTAAGGTCTTTGAAGTTATTGTGGTTGATCTTCAATTTAGATACATTGACATCAGAAATATTCTTGCCTGTAGGTACATTGATCTTTGATTGGATGGTAGGCACTCCCGAAGCAGAAATATTAAGCGGAAGACCTGTGGCAACATAGTTTTTGCAATCTGCTACCAGGGTACCAAAAACTTTGAGGGCTGTCCAGCTTCCGGCCATGCAACCATTAAATGCCTGTACACGCCAGTAGTAAACTGATTTTTTATCAAAGGTCTTAAAGTGTTTGTAAAAAGTATCAGCGGTCTCTACACTAAATTCTTTGGAAGCAAAGGTGGGATCTTTGGACACTTCGATAACATAACCGGTTGCATTAAAACTTTTTTTCCATGTGAAGGTGGGAAGTTCTGCATCTTTTTCACCATTTTCCGGGGTAAGTGATGCCAGCGAAGTGAAATCGGTTGAAGTAACTTCAATTTCAAGGTTTCTCCATAATGTATCATTATTGTCGGTAATGGCGTAGTAAACGATGTTGTAATTTCCACTGTTGACACTGTTGGGAATTTCAATATCTATGGTATTGACATCTCCGGCGGTGATGGCTGCTTTGGCTGGTTTAAAATTAACGCCCTCGGGCTTTGAAGCAACCCCAAAGGTAAGCTGGCCGGTATAGCCTGCTATGGCATCACTTTCAACTTGTAGGGTGGTAGTTGCAGGAAGACAAAGCTTTTCGTAATATTTGTTTACTTTGTAATACGCTGTAGGGTCAGTAGCAGGATTGATGGAGAAACGGTAATTGCTGATGTCAAAAAACACATTATCCTGTGCTTTGATCATGATCCGTATATCAGATCCAGTAATGTTTGGCATCTGCACCAAGGCACTGCCTGTATTGGGTACTCTACCAGCCAATAAAGTGAGATTTGGATCGCTTACGTGAATTGCATTGGCTTTTGACAAATAAATATCAACATATTTACAATTGACAGGGGCTTTATCTGTATTGTTAACGTTCCAGATTACGTTGATTACTTCACCTGCATTGTATTGTTCTCCCAGATTGGGGCTTACCACCTGAAAAGGGCCCGAATTGCCATCTACCAACAATTTGGTTTCTTTCCAAACTGCCATACCTCCCTGCGGGTTGTTATCTCTCACAGTAAGTGCAAAATTAAGGTCGCGTGTGTAGGTAGGTAATACCTCAGTAGGAGAAGCCTGGTTGGCAAATATCTTTGCAGGAGAAGGGAAAATCCTGTAAGGATTTTGTGTTGGGCGGAATGTTCTGAAGGTAGGACAAGATCCTGTTGGGGATCCCAGATCACAGCGTGCACCCGCTGCATCTTTTTCTTCCCAACAAAATGTCATGGCATCGTTGTCTTCATCCTGACCATGGCCATCCAAAACAAAGGGAGTACCAGTAGGAATGTACATGCCTTCTTTAAAATCGATAAATACTTCAGGAAGGTGGTTGCCGGTTGC
>CALMWS010000367.1 GCA_937870795.1 uncultured Bacteroidota bacterium
CAGATGGGAACCCAGTCTTTGCTGGGTGGATTGTTTAAGAAATAAGCTTATTTTCTATATCGAAAAGGGCCTGGCAGCGATGTCAGGCTTTTTTGTTTGCACCCGCCACATCGGCAATCACTACCCTGCCAAACTCTTTGATCTGACCACTTTCTTTGCCAATGGTTTCTATTTGTATGCCATGCCACTGATGACCGCAATCGTTGTGAATGGTAACTTCTTCGAGAATAAGGGTACCTCCTGTCTTTACCAAAATTGAAGATGCCTGAGGCATGCCCAGCCGGCAACACACTTTTAAACTTCCTCCCTTTTCAATGACAACCGAAGCATCAATGTCTCTGCCTCCCAACCATTCTACAGTATCGCGGATGACATAGGTTTTGCTGGTATCATTTTGACACCACCAGGGAATTACAAACTTGCGGGGCGCAGCCAGCGTATCCGACATTTTCATGTGAACCCTGCCAATCTGACAAGGGGTGAGTGCCATCATTTCACTGTTGTAATCCATCAGGTTGTTGGAAACGGGTCCTTCACAAGGCGGGGTGCCTGTAGTGTTCCAGCAGTTGGCATGGGTAGGTGTATCATCGCAGGAGTCATTGTGCCAGGCATGGCTGAGACCAAAAACGTGACCGATCTCGTGGCTCAGGAGGGTGGCATACTCCCACTCCGGTTTTTTGCTTTGAAACAATCCCCCCAATTTTACATGGTTGCCTAAAGCAATGCCCGATTCATTCATTCTAAACTTTTGTTTGGCAACGCTATCTGGTGGAAATGGGATTACAAATACATTGAGAATGGTATCCAGACCTACGCCCAGCTCTTTGATCACGTCTGCATTGTAATCCGACCGTTGTGGTCCTTTGTTGAGAAAAAAGAGGGGTTTTTCCTGGCTTTGGTAATAGTAGCCATTTTCCTTTTCATAACCCTTGCTGGGTGTTATCTGCCATTGAAACATGGGATCCAGTACCGGGGTGGTATTGCCTACCGGCAGGCTCATGGCTTTGTTGCTGCGCAGTCGGAAGTTGGCATTTTCAACGAGTAAATAAAAAAAGGCATTGCCCTTTTCCGGCGTAAAATTGTTGCCCCCCTTTGTATCATCTACCGCATGCCAGGCCATTCTTACCGTCTTCATTCGATGAAATCCGGCATGTTTTGCATCGGGCAGATAATTGAGGGGATTGCGACAAGGAGAAACATAGCCATCGGCTAAGGCTGTTCTGGTCACTGCCAACTGTTGGCTGGAACTGTCGTATGGGACTATGGCTACCTTTTTGCTGCATGCCGCAAATAATAGCAAAGTACCTAATAAAAACCCTGTTTGTATTAGAATTTTTCTACCCTGAT
>CALMWS010000368.1 GCA_937870795.1 uncultured Bacteroidota bacterium
GTACGAGACTTGCTCGTAGATCCCGGCTTCCTTGATGTTGACATACCTTCATTTCCCAAATCATCGTCCATAGGCGTATCTGAATCTGAAGGTGCCTGGTTGAAGAAGTCACTGTAGCCTGCATCCATTTCCTGTCTTACAAATTCGAGTTCAGACTTGAATGTTTCGTAGTCAAGACTGAATTCGTCCAAAAGAATGGAGGCAGTATTGTCTTTGTGCTTCAGGATGGAAAGCATAAGATGTTCTGGCTGAATTTCTTCATTTTTATAAACCTTGGCTTCCAGAAAAGTTACCTTCAATACTTTTTCAGCATTTTTATTGAGAGGAATGACCCCGCCCATGTTGTATTGGCTGTCAGCTTCTGCTTCTCTGATATTGGATTCGGAAATCCTCGACTTCAGGGCATCCATATCGATTTCAAGAGAATTAAAAACCTTGGCAGTCAAACCCTCCTGATCTTCGAGGATACCCAGCAAAAAATGCTCTGTACCTATAGAAGACTGACCCATTTTCAGAGCTTCTTCCCGGCTTTGCTGGATAATTTTTTTGACCTTAGGTGAAAACTTTCTATTCATGTTGAATTCCGTGATTATAATTAGAACAATATTAATGTTTTTTTACATAATATGTCTCGAAATATTCCTGTAAAAACCATACCAAACACCATTTTTTGTCAAATTAGGTGTTTGAACTAACAATTTGTCACTTTGCAATTGAAGTTTCTGCCATTTACTGAAAGAATGATGAGTACATATTTTGACCATGTCATCTGTGCTTTTAAACAAATATTTTGGAAAAATGATTAATTTTACCCTCCATATTGAAAATCCGGCGAATTATGGTCCGGTTAAAACGACAAAAACATGAAGTTTAGCATCGATAAACAAGACAGATATTCGGTTTTTACGCTCAACGAAAAAAACCTCAATTCCCTCATTGCACCCGATCTTAAATCGGAATTTATTTTTTTGAGCAATGAAGGAACCAAAAACCTCATTTTTAATCTGGGCGATGTTGAATATGTGGATTCATCGGGGCTAAGCGCCATTTTGACCGCCAACAGACTCTGGAAGGAATTTGGAAATTTTATCCTGACAGGTGCAAGCCATCCAACGGTTAAAAAATTGATCGAAATTTCAAGACTCGATTCAATCCTTACCATCATTCCCACCTTACAGGAATCGATAGATTTTGTGATTTTCAGCGAAATAGAAGACGAACTTTCCGAAGAAGAATAAATGAAAGAATTTGAACTGACCCTGCTTGGCACCAGTTCTTCTCAACCTGCATTTGACAGGTTTCCTACTTCGCAGGTCTTGCGCTATCACAACGATTTGTACCTGATTGATTGCGGCGAAGGCACCCAAATCCAGCTTTCCCGGTACAAAATCAAGCGCAATGCAATAAAAGCCATATTTATCAGTCATTTGCACGGCGATCATATTTTTGGCTTGCCCGGCGTGGTCACTTCCTTTTTACATTATTCCAGAAAATCACCGCTGCTGATTTATGGTCCTGTGGGCATCAAAGCCTATCTAGATAATTGTCTTGGACTATCGCAGGCACAATTGAACTTTGATTTGTATGTCAATGAGTTTGATGCCAGTAAGGCTGCATTGGTTTTTGAAGATCACAACCTTATTGTAAGCTCATTGCCGCTGCAGCACCGACTGCCCACCATGGGTTATTTGTTTACCGAAAAGGAGCAGGAAAGAAAGTTGGACATCAAAAAATTGCCCATCTACCGGCTTACTGTGGATGAAATGAAAATGCTAAAGAAAGATATGCCGGTCCACCGTCATCCTGAACAATCCATCACACCGGATGAAGTTTGCCTGCCAAAACAAAAACTCAGAAGTTATGCCTTTTTGTCTGACACGGTCTTTCTGCCATCCATAGTACCGCTCATCGAAGGAGCAGATGTGCTTTATCATGAAACAACCTATCTCAACAACATGGAAAAAGAAGCAGAACTGCGCCAACACGCCACAGCAGGTCAGGCAGCTGAAATTGCCAGAAGAGCAGGTGTCGGTCTATTGATAACGGGTCACTATTCATCCAGATACAAAAACCTGGATGATTTTCTGTTTGAATGTAAAGCTGTATTTCTGAATACCCGGCTGGGTCTGGAAGGAAATATTTATTCTATCGGATCTGTATCAATGCCTACCCTGGATACATAAAGCATAGAAAGACCCCCGATCATCAATAAAAGATGTACAAAAAGGGCAAAGCCTCCACCCAACTTATACAAAAAGCCCAGTACATCCAGTTTTAATCCCACCAAAGAAAGTATCAGAGAAAGAAAGCCGAGCAAGAACAGCACAAATCCGGCAACCGTGGCAATGTTTCGTTTCATCTCACAAATTTAACAAGAATATAATAGCTCCAGGCCATGCATGGTTCTGAAAAATGGTGTTATTTTGTATGCAAATGCGTGAGGTCAAAATTATAGAGTGTCCGCGAGATGCCATGCAGGGCATTGAGATGTTTATACCTACGGAAAATAAGGTACGTTACATCAATCAATTGCTTAAGGTGGGCTTTGATACACTTGACTTTGGGAGCTTCGTTTCGCCAAAAGCCATTCCTCAAATGAGGGACACGGCAGAAGTCTTGTCAAAACTCAACCTCTCTGCCTCAGGTACCCAATTGTTGGCCATTGTAGCCAATGTAAGAGGGGCTAGAGACGCTGCATCATTTGATGAAATAGCTTATTTGGGGTATCCTTTCAGCATATCTGAGACCTTTCAGATGAGAAACACCAACACTACCATCGAAGAATCGGTGGAAGTATTAGATGAAATCATTGAACTGTGTGAGCAAAAAGGTAAGGAGCTGGTTGTTTATCTGTCAATGGGCTTTGGCAATCCTTATGGCGATGTATGGAATGTAGATATTTGTGCCAAATGGGTAGAGACCATGAATCAAAAGGGTGTCAACATCGTAGCTCTATCAGACACCATTGGTATTGCCAACCCGGAGAGCATCACCTACTTGTTCAAGGAGTTGGTACCTGCTTATCCTGGGGTTGAAATTGGTGCACATTTTCACACGCGACCCCTCCAATGGAAAGAAAAAATTGAATCGGCATGGAAGGCAGGTTGCAGAAGATTTGATGCTGCTATTAAAGGTTACGGCGGCTGTCCAATGGCCAAAGACGATCTGACAGGGAATATGCCTACGGAAAATCTGATTTTTTATTTTGATGAAGAGGGTATCGATCCTGAATTGGATGAACTTGCTTTTATCAAAGCCTTATCGATTGCCAACGAAATTTTCCCAAAGTAATTTTCGCCTGAAAGCAGATCAGTGCTTTTGATACGGCTGAGCCAGCAATTGCCTGTACTTTTCGATCAATCTGGCGGCTATGGTAGTGTGATCGTAGAATTGTTGTACAAATTCCTGAGCTGACTTGCCAATATTGTCCCTGAGGTTTTGATCCGATAGTGCCAACTCAATGGCTTTTCTAAATGCATCGGGGCTATCTGCAATGAGCAACTCCTTGCCATGTCCGGCATTGATGCCTTCCATTCCTAAAGAAGTGGTAACAATGGTTTTTTTCAACGCCATGCCTTCCAGTATCTTCACCCGCATACCACTGCCTGAAAACAGTGGTACAATCATTACGTTGTGGTTGTTGATAAAGTCTACCGCATTGGGCACTTCACCATGAACAACGATGTTTTTGATATTGGCATTGAGCAACTCAGTTGGTGTATTTCTACCGGCAATGTGAAATTTTAGATCGGGCATATCTTTGCTCAGTGAAGGCCAAACATTGGCAATAAACCAATCGAGACCTTCCCTGTTGGGCCTCCAGTCAAGTGCTCCAATGAAACAAATGGAGTTGGCTGATTTGCGGGTAATGGTCACGTAATTTTTCAATTCCAGGCCTATAGGAGATGCCATTGCACCATTTTTATAGCCCAACTGCTTAAATTTTTTCAAATCACGGTCAGAGACGGCAATCAGATAGTCATAGTCATTAAGTCTTTCGAGTTCATATTTTTTGAGCTTATCCGTAAGATGGCGTAAGTACCATTTTTTGGGTAGAAAGCGTGTGTTTGACGTTATTCGTTCCCAAATTTCAAACTCAATATTGTGTGACCGCATAGCAATAATGGCATTGGAATGGGCCTTAATGGTCTCAATATAGGGTGTGAGGTAAAGTGTCTCCAACTGTACCACATCAAAATCTTCACTTTTGAGTACCTCGATAAGCTTTTCTCTGAAATCTTTGGAAACAAACCTGCTTACATGGTAACTTTCTCTTGAGAAAAGGTTGAAAAAAGCTTTGTGGGGTTTGATGGTATTATCCAGATTGGTCTGGTAAATATTTTTATAGTGGTCGTAATCATCGGGCAGACTCTCCATGTCCGTATAATGTTTGGCGGTATTCATGGAAAGCAAAGTTACCTCGCAACCCTGATTTACAAGGGCTTTTGAGAGGTAAGTAACGGCGATCGACTCACCATCCTTGAGCGGATATGGAAATTTTTTACAAAGTTGGAGAATCTTCATGCCGCGAAAAAATACAGTTGATTCATCATTTGAGGTTCCAAAGTTAACCAAATTTCTGGTCTTTGCCACCCCGTTGTTTTTATTGGAAACGATTTAAAGTATAAAAATATGACCCTAGATTTCAGAATGAATATAGATATTATATGTAACCGTTTGATAGCTAAAGGCAAAGTAGGGTATTCGTCCATTATTTTTTTTTGAATTTGTTACTTTGCGACATTTTCAAACTGGCATTTGATTTTCATCATTTGTCATTTTTTCACGATACGGCTTTCTGCGGCCGGTCATTTACTGTTTTTTGTTAATTTTGGCATCCAAACTTTGTCCTAAGGCAAGAGATGGGCAGGCATGATCAAAGCAGAAAAAATTACTAAAAAATACGGAGACCTGCTGGTTTTAGACCAGGTGGACATGGAAGTGAGCAAGGCTTCTGTGGTATCCATTGTAGGCAGATCGGGGGCTGGTAAAAGCACCCTGCTACACATCCTGGGCACCCTCGATTTGCCGGATGCAGGCAAATTAATTATCGATGGCATGGACCTGTCTAAAATGCAGGAAAAAAAACTGGCACAATTCAGGAATGAACACATGGGTTTCATTTTTCAGTTTCACCACCTCCTGGATGAATTCACTGCCGAGGAAAATGTGTGCATGCCCGCTTTAATCAGAGGAGACAGTAAAAAACAGGCTGCAACAAGAGCGGCTGAACTTTTGGACTACCTCGGCCTGGCGGATCGTAAAAATCACAAACCTACGCAGCTGTCGGGTGGCGAACAACAAAGGGTAGCCGTTGCCAGGGCATTGATCAACCGACCCTCTATTATTTTTGCAGATGAACCTACCGGCAACCTTGATTTGTCAAATGCTACGGAAATGCACCAACTTTTTATAAGGCTCAAGAACGATTTTGGACAAACATTTGTTATTGTAACACACAACACCGAACTGGCACAAATGAGCGACGAACGCTATACGATGGCAGAAGGCAAATTGAACAGACAATAGACGAACGATGCTGAAATCACTGGAAATTAAGAATTATGCCCTCATCAAAGACCTGAGCATTGATTTGCACAAGGGCCTCAATATCATTACTGGAGAAACTGGTGCCGGTAAATCCATACTCCTGGGTGCTCTTGGCCTGATCATGGGCAAAAGAGCAGACCTCAAAGTATTATTTGATCCCAACTCCAAATGTGTGGTTGAGGCAAGGTTTGATGTATCAGACGTAAACCTTTCAGACACTGCCGATGACGTCGATGTGAGTGATGATGATGAACTCATTGTAAGAAGAGAGATAGCCCCAAACGGAAAATCAAGGGCTTTTGTCAATGATACCCCGGTGACGCTCGATCTGCTTCAGGATGTGACTGACCAGCTTATTGACTTACATCAGCAATTTGATACACTGGCTTTGCACAAGCAGGCTTTTCAACAACAGGCACTGGATGCATTGGCAGACACACAAAGCAAAGTTGCAGAATTTACAACTTTGTACAAACG
>CALMWS010000369.1 GCA_937870795.1 uncultured Bacteroidota bacterium
ACCCACAAGTATTTGAAACCCCGGCCAATTGTGATGGTCCGGTGCAGCTGACCATAGTGGACGCTGAAAATGCCAATTGTTCTCTTACCACTACGCTTGACCCTGCCTGTTGCCCTTGTGAAGTAGAAAACATCGAGGTATTTACTGGTGCCTGCAACAATGGTGTATTTTCGGTAGAAATAAGCATGGATATCAATGCAGGATCTTGTCTGTTTGGCGACTGGACGCTTACAGTAAACAACGTTATCTACCCTCTTACCTTTGGTGGCACAAATTGGATTGCCACCGGCATCAATGCCTCTGATTCGCTGATGACCCTTGAGATTTGCAATCCCAATGCAGCCTGGTGCGACATTGTAGTAGTACCCAATCCCTGTTGGCAGGGAGGTAGCGGAAATTGCGCCATCACTGCATTTACGGCGGCATATGATACGAGTCTTTGCAATGGTGAATTAGCAGGCATTGTTTTTGAATTCAATGCCGTCAATTTTGGAAGCAATGGATTTATGGTGAGCAATGGCACCACAACAGAAACCTATTTTCCGGGCGATGATTATATATTTTATGTTCCCGCCAATTGCAGCAATAATGTGGTGCTGACGATTCAAGATATAAATAATCCAGCCTGCGGTGCAACTGCAGTACTGGCTGAAGCCTGTTGTCCCTGTGAGGCAGATGTCATTCAGGTATGGACGGGCGATTGTGTAAATAATTCTTTTGAGGTACTTGCCTTTATTGATATAGAAAGCGGATCCTGTTTTTTTGGAAACTGGCTACTCATCATCAACAATGATACGTATCCCATGACATCCAATACCAACTCCTGGATTGCGGAAAATGTAAGTTCGTCGGATTCACTTATCACGGCTTTCATTTGTCACCCTCCTACTGCTTTTTGTGAGCAGGTCAGTTTTGTCAACCCCTGCTACAATGGCAATGCGGCATGCAACCTTAGCAATTTTGAAGCTGCCTATTCACAAAATTTTTGCGATGGAGAATGGGCAGGAATCTTGTTTAATGCAAATGGCTACCAGGCTGGAGCGGCCGGCTTTACCGTTAGTGGTGGTGGCAATTCTACGGTTTATTTCCCCGGCGACGATTATCTGTTCTTTGTTCCGGCAATGTGTGGAGACTCTGTACTGCTTACCATTACCGATAATTCGGATACCAGTTGCACAGCCAGTTATTTGCTGGGTCCTGCCTGCTGTCCCTGTGTGATCAATGGCATTGAAGCCGAAACCTTTGACTGTGTCAATGGCAGCTTTGGTCTTGAGGTCTTTATTGAAATAGAAAGTGGCAGTTGTTTCTTTGGAACATGGACCGCTACGGTGGGCAACAATGTATACCCGCTTACTTACAACGGTTTACATTACATAGCAACCGGCATCACCTCATCTGATTCTATTGTGGTAGTGACCATTTGCCATGCGGCTACAGGTTTTTGTGAAACCATAGAAATCGTAAATCCATGTTTCAATGCTGGCAGCAATTGTGAACTTACTTCCTTTACAGCAGCTTATGTACCGGGAGCCTGTGATGGAGAATTGACAGCTATTTCTTTTCAATTCACAGGCAATGGCTTTGGTAGCAATGGTTACTATGTGAGCAGTGCCAACGTTACAGCAAGTTATGAATTGGGTGACAGCATGGTGTTTTATCTACCTGCCCTTTGTGGCGACTCAGTATGGCTGGTGTTGTCTGATGTAGCCAACGGCAATTGTGCCCTAAGTACTATACTTGCCCCCGCTTGTTGTCCTTGCGAATTAGACACCATTCTGGTAGAGACAGGACCTTGCAATGGTGGCAGCTTCAACATTAATGCATCCCTTTTTATTGAAGGAGGGTCCTGCTTTTTTGGTGACTGGACCCTAAACGTGGAAGGTATTAATTTTCCGTTGTACTTCAATAACAATGGGGTCCTGGAGGCCAATATCAACGCTGCAGGTCAGTGGGTTGCACTTGTATTTTGTCACGTTGCTACTGGCTTTTGTGACACCATAATCGTTGAAAACCCATGCTTTGGCAGTTCCAACAATTGTGTATTGAACATCTCATCCGTAGCGCTGGAAAATGCTTCAAACAGTGTAAATGCAGCCCTTAGGATTACCACAGAAAACAACTGTACTTCCAATTTTAGCTTAAGGGTTAACAATGATGAAATCGACAGTCTCTTTGTTGAAGACGACTACATCTTTGCCAAGGGGCTGCCTATAGACGTTCCATCCTTTCATTTTGAGCTGTGTAACATCGACAGTCAAATAGTATGTACGGATACTACGGTGATCAATCCCTGGTACATCGTTTCAAGCCAGGATGAAAGTCCGTCATTTACCATTGCCTGCCAAAACAATACCATCTTTGTCGAAACATCCGTTGCAATGCAACTGACATTGTGGGATATGTATGGGCGCAAACTGGAAGAATGGGCTATAATGGAAAAAGACAATCACCCGATTTCTACAGGGCTGCCTGCAGGGATTTATGTGGTGGTAGCGGATAATGGCAAGGTGAGAAAAACGGCTAAGTGCAGTGTGTTGAAGTAAGCATTTTTCTTAGTAAGGATCTACATCCATGCTCACTCTGACTGGTTTGAGGTCCTTGTCGTTTTGCAATGTTTCCTTAATATGCAATAAAAGCTGTTTGGTTCGATTGATGAGTTGGTCATCCTTTTCCAGCTTAATGACCAGGTGGCGGATGTATTGATTTCTTATTTTTGAGATAGAGGGTGTCAGTGGTCCTTTGACTCTATCGCCGAGTACTTCAAAGAGTTGTTTGTGCCAGGTAGCTGCTGCCTTGATGGTTTTATTCAAATCGCTGTGTCGCAGGTCGATCAGTATCATTCTGCAAAACGGAGGAAACCAAAACTGTTTGCGCTCTGCCAATTCGCGTTGAACAAAGGCATTGTAATTTCCTGCTACGATCTCTTTCACAACGGCATGATTGGCTGAATAGGTCTGGATGACTACCCGCCCCTTTTCATTTCTCCTACCTGCTCTGCCGGCTACCTGGGTAATGAGTTGATAAGCACGCTCTACCGCCCTGAAATCTGGAAAACGAATTAATGCATCTGCATCAATTACACCTACCAGGGCAACGTGATCAAAATCAAAGCCCTTGGTCACCATCTGTGTGCCCACCATCACATCTATTTCACCTTTGGCAAAAGCAACGATCAACTTATCCTGTGCGGCTTTGGTGCGGGTGGTATCAAAGTCGAGCCTCCCTACTTTGGCGGCGGGAAAATATTGCTGTACTACTGCCTCAATTTTTTCGGTACCATGGCCGATATCCCCCAAATCCGGGCTGCCACAGTCGGGGCAGTTTTGAGGATTGCGACTGCGATGCTGACAGTAGTGACACGTCAATTCGTCGGAAAATTTGTGGTAAGTCATGTTGACATCACATTGTACACACATAGCAGTCCACCCACAATGGCGGCACTGAATGGTGGGCACATAACCCCGCCTGTTTTGAAAAAGAATGATTTGTTTGCCTTTGTCCAATACCTCCTTCATGGCTTTCTGCAGGGGCACACTCAATACGGGCTTGAACCTGCCTGTCCTTCGCTCGTAAGCGAGGTCAATGACATCAATATCGGGTAAAACTGCATCGCCAAATCGGTTGTGCAACGAAACTTTTACAAATTTTTGGAGACTGGCGTTGTAAGCTGATTCCAGTGAAGGAGTGGCAGAGCCGAGAATGATGGGGCTGCCAAATTTGAAAGCCAGGTAGAGCGCCACGTCACGGGCATTGTAATGTGGATTGGGACTCGATTGCTTATAGGAAGGATCGTGTTCTTCATCTACTATGATGAGGCCCGGTTTGTGAAAAGGAAGGAAGACTCCGGATCTGGCAGCAATGATGAGACGGGCATTTGAAGCGGCTTCTTTCCAAACTTCTACCCTTTCCATGTCGGGCATCTTGCTATGGTACAACAGCACATTGTTGCCAAAAATTTCATACAACCTTTCCACGATTTGGGAGGTAAGTGCAATTTCGGGCAGAAGGTACAAAACCTGCTCTCCCTGCTGCAGCACCTCGCTGATCAATTCTACGTACAACCTGGTTTTACCCGAGCCGGTAACCCCGTGTAACAACACTGGTTTTTGTTGCTGAAAGGCATCTTTTATGGATACATAGGCCTGCTGCTGTTCATGGCTAAGGGGAGGCAGTTGTATGTTGTCATCATTACCTGCACCTATGCGAGACACCTCTTTTTCTGACAATACAAAGTAGCCTTTTTTAACCAATGCATTGATTACACTGTGGTCAACCCCTGATGCTGCCAAAAGCTTCGACAATGGCAAGGCACCTTCTTCTTCCCGGTCCAAAAAAGACATAAGGGCCTGGTATTGCCTGGGAAATTTTTCTACTTTATCCAAAGCGTTTTGGAGTTCATCTTCTGAATGTAGTGCAGGGGTGAAGTCAATAAACTTTACAATTCTGGGTTTAAACTTTTCGGTGAGTGATTCTACCAGTCGCAGCAATTTTTTATCCTGCAGGCTGCGGATCACGGGCATGATGCTTTTTTTCTGGAGGATGTCTTTGACCTGATCCAGGGTAAGTTCACCCCGAATGGATAAGGCTTCGGTTACGAGGTATTCCTCATTGGTGAGCTCGTCTATCATGTGAGACTGCACTTCTTCATCGATGACCACCCGGGTTTCACTGCTGAGTTTCATACCCCCGGGCAGGGCGGCTTCCATAACCTCACCAATGGTACAGCAATAGTAACGGGCCATCCATGTCCAAAAATCCAATTGCAGGCTGGAAACGACGGGTCTTTGATCGAGCAATGAAAAAAAAGGGCGGGGATTGAGTCCTGATTCGACCTCATCGTGAACCGCGGTGATGATACCCGCGTATATTTTATGCCTGATAGGGGCTTCAACCCTCATGCCGGGAACCAAAGTGTCTTGAATGTGTTCAGGTACTTTATACGTATAAGCTGCCGGCAGGGCAAGGGGAAAGATTACCGATACATACCTGTCTTTTCCCATGGTCGCACTACCTCATGAGGGTAACACTGGTAGCTTTGTTTTCTCCATTTTCATTGATCCATACCAGGTGATACAGGCCATTGGTCAAATGTTGAAGGCTGATGGTTTTTTGTCCGGATGTATTCAGTGTAGCCACCTTACGTCCCTGTGCGTCCACAATCTGTACATTTGTACCCGGTGCCGTATCCAGCACAACCAGGTCTGAGGTAGGATTGGGATAGGCTGTTTTGTTGCCAGGTGCATTTTCCGACGTATAGGTTGAAACAGGCTTAAAAGATATCACATCCACATCATCAATGTACCAGCCATCCATTTCGAGAAAGCCATCTGAAACGATTTGAAAATCGATGTACAGCTGTGGCTCGCCTTCAAAGGCAGAGAGATCGATCACTTCGGTGACCCAGGATTCCTGAACGCCATCGTAAACTGGATAGCCTGCCTTTTGGTCGGCTGAACCCGGATGTGTATATTTCCCACAAAGGAAAACAGTATCCCCTGCTAAGGTATAGGCGTATACTGAGCCATAATCATAGCCCTTTTCGATGCTCCATCTGGCATTAAAGGTCAGTATTGGGCTTTCGGCTGTAGTAAGGTCAATGGGATTGGCCATTCGCAAGGTGGTAGTGGTACCTCTTGCATAGGATGAGGTGGGAGAATCGGTAATAGATGTAGGTGCACTGGTAAATGCAGCCGGGGTAATGCCCCAGTTGCCCTCCAGGATTTGCCATTGTGCTGTGGAATTGGCAGCATCGGCAAAATGATATTTGAGATCACCATAATACACTTCTACCTTTACAGAATCGAGATCAACATAAGCGCCGTAATTTTTCCGGATGTAAACATAAGTTTCATTCTTGCCGGGCTGAAGTGTTGCGGGATCTATGAGATAGGGAAAGGCTATCAGGGTATCACCTCCCTGCGATTGATTGAAAACAAAATGAACGGTTTCATCTGTCATGGAAGGATTCAGACCCACACTGATGTCAACGGGCTTGTTTCCAAAGCCGGGGCGTGCAAAGTGAACGTAAAAGGTATCATCCGCCATGTGCAATTCACTGACATCGTGAATATCGTGGCTCACCAAACCCAGAGCAAGCCTTGGGAGTGCAAGGTTCATATCGAGGCAGCTCTTATTGATGAGATCGATGTCTGCCGGGCTGGGCCAGAAAGAGGGACCCACCTCCGGAGTGTAAGAATAAATTTTATTCTTTTCTCCCTGCTCTCCGTACATATAATCATCGCTGTCACCATTGGTGGTATACCCTACGGTCTCAGAGCCGGTGCCCATTTTGAAGAAATTGCTTTTTGTCATCACATTGCCCATTGCCTGGAAGATGTTGTGTTCATTGGTAGGCTGGTCATTGTAACCCCAGGGATGGATTAGCAGGTTGCCAAAGGTGTGGAAATTGAGCGCCATGATGAAGTTGTGTGCTACACAAAACTCACGGATAGCCGATGTTTCTGGCTCCGAAAAACCGGCTGTACCCCGGTAGGTCTCTGATCCCGGGTTGGGTGAAGACCCTTCATCATCAAAGCCCCATTCGTAACCATAGTTGCGGTTAAGGTCAACGCCTACAAGTTTGCCGGTGGTGTCTTTTCTTGCATTTTTTCTCCATAAGCCTCCTCCCGTAGGTTTGTTTTTGGTATTGATGATGTAACCATCTGGGTTGACACAAGGGATAAAATACATTTCTGTGTTGTCGAGCAAATATTTGATTTCCGGATCGCGGGTATAGTTTTCCAGCACATACCACATGTAAAAAATCATTTGCGACAAAGAATTGGGTTCTCTCGCATGGTGGAGGGCTGTGTATAGCAGTTCAGGTTCGTCTTCATCGGCATTGGGAAAGTCACTTATTTTGACATAGGTCAGATAGTTGCCATCGTGTGTTTTGTAGCCCTTGATGGTATCCATCTTACTTACGAGGTGGGGATACAGGTCTTTCATCCACTCAAGCATAAACAGCATTTCGTCATATCTGAAGTAGCCCCCCATGGATCCATCAAAATAATTGAAAGGGGTAGCAATGTTCTGCACCGGGTTTTTACAATCCAGGTCTCTCAACGCCTGGCTGTATAAAACCAGCTCAGAGGGTCGGTTGGGGTTGGCATAAAATGTTTCTACATCTCTGATTTTGATGTCTACGGCAAAGCCAAGTTTCTCTATCAACTGAATTTCATCTTCCGAAAAATCGCTTTCAAAAGATCTGCCCGGAGCCAGCTTGCCATGGTCAACCGGAATACCGGCTCTAAGCAAGAGGAGGGGGTTTTTATCTTTGAGATCAACAACTGCACGGTGGTAGACCTGGTTTTGGGCCAACGAAGCATTGACCATGCACAAAATAACAAGGAGGGGGAAAAAGATGGAACGGTTCATACCCGGATTTTGACTTATTGATTTTTGAGACCGGATATTTCCGGAAAGCTGCAAATGTAAGAAAAAAAGGGGTATAAATTCGTCTGGACCGGCACATTAACGTTTCATATAACAAAAAAAGGGGACCGAAGCCCCCTTTTCAATCTTTGGTGGTCATGGCCTAGAAGCCGAAGCCTCCCATGCCGCCCATTTTTTGCTTAAACTCTTCCATGGTCATTTTGGTATACCCGGAAGTTTGTGCCTTTAATTGTGTTGCATCTACCGTTTCTTTGACCTCTACAGCGGTCATGGTCATTTTTACATTGGGGGTTTCCAGTGTGTATTCGATGGGAAAGCCCGCAAATTTGATGGCCTGCATTCCCTGGATGATGTTGGCATCGGTCTTGATGTCTTCTGTCACATAGCCGGTAAGTTTCAAGTCAGGATTGTCGGGCATGGTAACGGTCATGGCGTAACAGTTGTAACCCATGATTTTTTTGGTGTTGCCTTTGTCGTATTCCACTTTGGCATTCTGCGATTTTTTAACTTCTTCGTCTTTGGCAAGATCGTCGAGTGAAGATTGGATCCAGAATTTCTGGCCCATCATGTCCATCAACATATCAAACATTTTGCTTTGATTGTTTACATACGTTTTTACTTCAACCATGCCACCCATCATCGACATTTTGGAAGCGTGGCCTTCACCGTTGAAATTGATAATGGTTTGAGATCCCTTCATCATTTCCATCATTTGTGCGGTCTGTGGATCTGGAGAAGTGATATCTGTGAGCTCCATTACAACTTTACCTTCGTTGATTTGCTTTTGGGCAATTAGATTGCCGGCCAGCACAAACAAACAGGCAATAAATAAGAGTTTTTGTTTCATTTTATGAATTTGATTTTAAACAATAAACCACCGGAGGGTTAATTGGTTCCGGCAGGGGCGAAAATACGATGAATCGACGGAAAATTCCGATGAAAGTTACAGCCGGTTGGGCGTGGCACTCAAAATTAATATTTCCACATGTCGATGTACTTCACAAATATTTTTGCCAGGTTTTCTGCATCACTGATGGCCCGGTGGTGGATGCCGGTAAATTCCATGCCCTCGTGTTTGATGGTATTTTTGAGGCCAGTGAGCTTGTGTTCACCCTTGATTTCGTGGTATTGTCCCTTTACATTGATGTTTTTATCCAGCCAATCGTGCTCCAGTTTGTGCAATTTGCAATCATTTTTAAGCAGCTGTACATCAAACTTACCCCAGGAACAGAGATTGTAATCTTCTTCATACACATTGATCCAGTCCATAAATTCCTGGATTACCAGCGGAAAGGTACGGGCCCGGTCCACATCATTTTGCGAGATAGAAGTGAGTTGTCTGCAAAAATCAGAAAGGATTGGATTGACAGTGGGTTTGATAAATTTGTTGAATTCGCCCAGTACTTCCCCCAACTGATTGACCTTATAGGCACCAATCTCAATGACCTCGTTGACCCCGTGCGGAGGTCTGCCGCGCCAGCAGGTTGCTTCCAGATCGTATATGATAAAATTCACCTTTAATCCTCTTTTAGTTTGTCTACATATCTGAATTTTTCAAAGGGGGTCCAGGTAACCAGGGTTTCAAAATCATAGCCCTCCAATCTATTGGCATAAAAATGGAGCAACTTGAGGTGTTGACTGTACATACATTGCTTTTCGCGATCGTGGCCCAGCACTTTCTCGATGTGGTAAGAGCCCAGCATCTCAATGCCGTGTTCAATCAACTCATCAATGGGTTTAAATATTTCATCCGACAATCTTAAACGGCCTTCGGCTTCCATGGTTTTTATGAATTCTGCCATTGCTTTTACCTGTGCGGCAAAATCAGCGTAAGGGATGGAAAATTCCGTTGGATTGAGGCGCAGGATGGCAAAAATGCCAAGGTCTTTGCGGTGGTTGAGCAGCATACGAAACGCTACGTAGGCCACGAGATGGCTCGACAAGACCACGTTGTTTCTGAAGTAACTATCGAGTACGCGGTCGGCCAGAATGCGGGTGTAAACGGATTCTCGTTGCGCATTTTCTGCCAGTTCGCCTTCCAGGAGGAAGTACTCTCGAAGGTTGACTTCGTGACAATTTTTATCGAGGCTGTTGCCTTCGGTATCCACACGATTGCCCAACACATCCATGGGCTCACCAAAGGAAAGCACCATTTCCGATTCTTTGGAAAAAAACAATTTGATGTAATTCCATTTGGAACCAATGTTTTTGGGTTCGCGCGAACGCTGGTATTTTTCTTTGCCCACCGACTGCAAATGTTGTTCGATGAGGCTTTTGGCTTCGAGCACAAAATTGTAGCCGATCACCAGGGGTACGATGTAAATTTTTCCGGATTTGCCATTTTCAAGGAGCAGGCGCTGGGCTTCAATGGCGGAACCCAATAAACCGTATTTCAGCTTGTTTTCCATGGCTCCGCTGCGCGAACGGGTACCTCCCGGAAAAAAAATGTTGGGTACACCGGTGTAGAGTGCGTACGAAGCCATCGATGTAAGGCATTCGAGGTAAACCGGATTTTTCTTTCTGCGGTCAACCTTGTAAGCTCCGAGTCGATTGATAAAATAGGCGACAATTTCCACTTCAAAGAGGTTGAGTCCCGCACCATAGGAAAGAGCAGGCATGCCGGCTACCATATCAAGGGCATAACCAATGGTAATGGAATCGAGGTTGGAAAAATGGGTAGGTACAATAACAACTGTTCCCTTTTTGAAAAGTGCACGGGTTTCATCCACATAACCCCTTAATTTTATCTTATTGAGCAGGTCTTTTTTGGTACCCCAAAACCAACGTTGCCCCGGTGCTTTGAAGCGGTTGAAAATGCGTTTAAAAAAGGCAGTTAAAAACTTGCGGGCAAAACGAAAGGTAGAGGGGTTGAAGTTGCCCACAATCTCTTCGTTGTAGCGGTGTACGATGCGCCGCAGCATATCTTTGAGTTGTTCCTCTTTGTCGTTGCTCTTAAGCGCCTGGGTAAGGTTGTTGGCCATGGTACGCCAAAACTCTGCATCATCTGTTGGGTCAACCTTCCAAGGGTTGGTTTTGATGCGCTGGCTCTCCAGATAAATGGTTTTGGCGAGGATGTCTTCAAGGCCCTGGCTGGCACCTTTGGTGATGCGGTCGAAGACAAAATTGTTGAGCTGATCTACAAATTCTTTCCGCTCCCTGGCAAACCGATTGATGGGCCAGTCTTCGACTTTGGGAATGATATGCGGATAAATTGGAGTCATATACTTTACAATGCAAAAATTAAAAATTTTTCATTAATTTTTCTATAAAACTTAAAATATCTTCCTTGCCGACACCTGTTTCTGCACTGCTGACAAAGGTGGTGGGCATGCTGTCCCATTCTTTGAGCATTTCGGTTTCAATGCCCTTCAAATTTTGCTGTAAGGCCAGTCCACTCATTTTATCGGCCTTGGTATAGATGATACAAAACGGTACGCCATTCTTGGCACACCATTCCATAAATTCCCGGTCAATTTTTTGAAGCGTGTGCCGAGAATCCAGCAAAACAAAGGCGGTGACCAGGGTCTGTCGGTTTTTGAGGTAGTAGTGGATCATCTTGATCCAGTTTTCGCGGTTGGATTGTGAGGTACGCGCATAGCCATAACCCGGCAAGTCAACGATGTACCAATTTTGGTCGACCAGGTAGTAATTGAGCGATTGGGTCTTGCCCGGTTCTTTGGATACCCTGGCCAAATCCTTGCGGTGGATGAGGTTGTTGATGAGCGACGATTTGCCCACATTGGATCTGCCGATGAAGGCAAATTCGGGAAGGCCGTCTTTGGGACAGAGGTCTTCACGGTGGTAACTGCCTATGTATTCTACTTGTACTATTTTCATTGTGTGGTGGAGGATTGCCCCAATTATTGTATTAACATATTATGGCACAATAGTTGATATATTATAAGTAGATATCATATATTGCTATTTGGTCATTTTACAAGCGTTAACCAAAGGTTAAAGAGAGGCAAAAATATGTTTTTTAGACCATTTGTGCCGTCTAAGGAGGGTATTAAGCTGCCAAAGCGTTGATAATCCGGGTAGCTTTTGTCTCTTCATTTTTGTAATATAAATTTTTTTACTATGCGTAAGTCATTGATTTTATTTGCTTTGCTTGGATTTATTGCCTCAGCTTCCGCTCAGATCGAATTTGGATTAAAAGCTGGATTGAGTTCTCTGGATTTAATTTCGGAAGGTATCGATGTCAACACCGGCAGCAGCAAAGTAAAAATCGATTTTCGCGATGCAGCGTACGGGCACCACTTAGGACTGTACACCAGAATCAAATTTTTGGGCATGTATGTAGAGCCAGCAGCCCTTTTTAACTCCAACCAGGTCAACTATAGCATTACCGATTACAGTGAAGGCGATGTGCTGACCAAGTTGTTTAGTGAAAAATATTACAACCTCGACATACCATTGATGGCGGGCATCAAAGCAGGCATTTTCCGACTCTATGGAGGACCCGTAGCCCATATCCACCTCAGCTCTACTTCAGACCTGACCCGTTTTGGCACCTACGGACAAAAATTCAAAGATGCTACCTATGGATATCAGGCGGGCTTTGGCTTTGACATTTGGAAACTCAGGCTCGAACTGGCTTACGAAGGCAATCTTACCGCTTTTGGAGATCATTTTACCATTGATGGCCAGCAATATTCATTCGGACAGAGCGCAAGCAGGGTATTGGGTACAGTAGGTTATAAGTTTTAATAAGTCCACCATAACTGGTTAGTTTTTGCTGCGAACCAGCGATTTTTTGGTTAAATTCGCAACAAAAACAATGAATCAGGATATCAGAGAAGTCATTCGTAAGAGGAGGTCTATATTTCCGGCCGCCTACAATCAAAAACCCATAGCCCATGAGGTCATCGTGTCGATATTGGAGGCAGCCAATTGGGCACCCAACCATAAAAAGACCCAGCCCTGGCGATTTGTAGTCTTTGAAAGTGCAGAGAGTAGACAAGACTTGAGCAACTATCTGGCATCGGCTTATAAAGCAAGTGTATCAGAAGAAAAATTCAGCGAAATTCAACAGAAAAAGATCAGCGAAAAACCTGTACAGTCGGCATGTGTAATAGCCATCTGCATGCAGCGATCCGGCGAAGACGTGATTCCGGAATGGGAAGAAATAGCAGCCGTTTCGTGTGCCGTTCAAAACATGTGGCTGAGTTGTACGGCTGAGGGCATTGGCAGTTTTTGGGCTACACCGGGGCTAATTCTTAAAGCAGATGCTTACCTTGGACTGCAGGAAGGCCAACGCTGTCTTGGCTTGTTTTACATGGGCTTTTCAGATCAAATGGATATACTGGGTCAACGTGATGATATAGCCACAAAAATTAGCTGGCGATGAAAGTGAAATCGCTCCTACCCTACCTTTTTTGTGCCTTGGTGGTGACCTCACTACACGGCCAGCAAAGTGCTGATCAGCATGCGGTGATGGTAAGGAAAATCCATGAATACAGCCTTAAAAACGGACAAAGCCACCATTGGCTGAGAACCCTTTGCAAGCAAGCTGGTCCAAGATTAGCGGGCCACGAAACTTACAACAGAGCTGTAGAAATTACCAGCAGTCAACTTGCGTCCATCAAAGGAGTGAGCGTACGCACCCAGACTACCACCACACAAAAATGGCAACGAGGTGAGCGTGAAATTGCAAATTATTTATCATCTGATGGCAGCGTCCAAAGGCTACAATGCTTTGCACTGGGCAATTCTGTCGGCACCGGAAAACAAGGCATCGTAGCCGAAGTGCTGGAGGTACAAGGGCTCGATGAGGTAGCCAGGCTGGGTGAAAAAGTAAAGGGAAAAATTGTCTTCTACAACCGTCCAATGGATGAAGCTGCCATTCGCACATTTACAGCTTATGGAGGAGCCGTTGATCAGCGCGTATATGGAGCTTCCAGGGCAGCAGAATATGGAGCTGTAGGTGTATTGATACGTTCTATGGGATTGGGCATCGATACCTTTGCCCACACAGGCACCCTTGTTTACAAAGAAGGGCTGCCCCAAATTCCGGCGTTGGCCATCTCCACCGCTTCTGCTGAATGGCTGTCGGAAAGCTTAATAAAGGATGGAGGCAAAGTATTTATGCGTAGTACCAGCCACATGGAGGGCAGTGCCACTTGTGACAATGTGATTGGTGAGCTCAAAGGCAACATTTCTCCCGATACCATCTTGTTGGTCGGTGGACACCTCGATGCCTGGGATGTAGGCGAAGGTGCCCATGATGATGGATCCGGCTGTGTGCAATCCATAGACGTTTTGAATATCTTGGTTGGCATAGGATACAAGCCGCGGTATACCATCAGGTGTGTGCTTTTTGCCAATGAAGAAAATGGCCTTGCAGGAGGCAATGCTTATGCAGCTCAGGCCAAAGAAGAAGGGTTGATTCACCTGGCCGCCATCGAAAGTGATGCCGGAGGTTTTAGTCCCCGGGGATTTTCGTTTGATGCCGATACCTCGGTGTTGAAAAAATACTACCGCACAGTGAGTCAAAAGATGCTGCCGCTGCTGGAGAGTTATGGCTTACAATTTGAGACCGGGGGTTCGGGTGCCGATATTGGTCCCCTTAAAGGACTCAAAGGCCTGCTCATTGGTTTAAGGCCCGATTCACAAAGGTACTTTGACTATCACCACACAGCGAGAGATGTTTATGAAAATGTAAATGCAAGGGAGCTGAAGTTAGGTGCAGCTGCCATGACGAGTCTGATTTATTTAATTGATCAATACGGATTGCAACCATGAGTTTGCCAGCCACACAGGTTAACGGCCAAAACTTCGTGCTTTATATATCGGCCGAAGATATAGAACAGCGGGTCTCTGAATTGGCCACAGAAATTCAGCAACATTATGCAGGCAGGGAAGTCACCTTTTTGGTGCTGCTCAACGGAGCCTTTGTGTTTGCTTCAGATTTGATGCGACACTTTACGTTGCCCGTAAGAACACGATTTGTCAAAGTGAGTTCTTACGAAGACATGGAAAGTACGGGCAAGATAGAATTCAATCGTGATGGCATCAAAGACCTGGCAGGACGGGATGTGTTGATAATCGAGGATATCATTGATACCGGGCAAACGCTCCATGTCTTTACCCAATACCTGGAATCCATTGGGGTGGCATCGGTTGAAATAGCATCGTTGTTGCTCAAGCCTTCAAAGCTGCGCCACGAGGTAAAGGCCAGGTTCCTGGGCTTTTCAATTCCGGATTTGTTTGTAATAGGTTATGGCCTCGACTACAATGAGGAAGCACGCAACCTTGATGCCATTTACATTTTGGATCCCAATACGCTGTAGAGCAGTGACTGCATCCATCATAGCCCACATAAAAGTGATCCCGATGCAAAAGGGCATGGTATGGTTGCTGATCCTGTGGATCATGATGCCCAGGCTGCAGGCTCAGGAAATACCACTGCGACATTTTACCACACGAGATGGCCTTCCTTCCAACAATTGTTACCGGCTCATAGATGATGAAGACGGCAGGATATGGGTATCAACAGATAAGGGCATTGTACGGTACAACGGCTATGAATTTGAAAGCATTTCAGAAAAGCTCAATTTTAAGATCAAAGACATTTACAATTGTTTTCCCGACGATTACGGCAGGATGTGGTTGGATACCAAAGACCAGCGAAAGAAGTTTATCTACAAAGACACACTTATCTGGGTGGACAGGCCAGAAAATCCCGCCCGAAAAGATAGATATCCCGTTTACTATCCGGGTAGTGGCTTGTATTTTACCTCCAAAGAAACCGACAAAAGCGAAAGGGTTAAGATCCAAAAATACGGTACCGGTGAAAGCTACGAATTTCCTCTCAGGGCTGAAGACCGATTGATGCTGGTAAAAGAGAATGAAAAAAACATCAGCATTGTAACCCTCAATGGTGGCATATTTTTGCTGGACAAAGCCAGTCAGAGGTACGACACCTTGCGACTCTACAAAGATGGTGAATACCATTTGAGTGACAATCACAATTTTTATCATCCACGGTATTTTGGCAAGGGCAGGTATTGTTTTAGTACCGACAAAAATGTGTACATGCTTGAAGATGACCGGTTGTACACCCTCTTTGAAACCCGTGAAGTCTTGGGTGAGGAATTGATAGGTTTTGACGATGGCTGGCTTGTATTGCACAATGCCATCAGCGGTGTTTTCAGCAAGATATCGGTATTTGGCATCAAAGAAGCTATTCCCCTGCCCATCATGCCCGGAGATGGTACCAATCTGGTTGTAGATCGGGAGAGCAACTGGTGGATCAGTTCAAAATACAGTGGTATTTTTTTCATTCCCAGGAAATCCTTTAAAACGCGGCAATTTTTTAAGAGTCAGGATGCCATGGCAACTCCCAAGATTACCCAAATGGGGTGGCTCAGGCAGAATGGCATGTATCTGATCAACGACAACTTTCCCAATTTTTATTTGCGCAAAAAGGGAAGGGTAGAAAAAATAGAGAGGTTCATGTCGTCACATTTGTACAATCTGGTAGAAGACAAGTATGGTCAGATCATCACCGGCAATTTTTCATTTTACACCAAGTGGCCACTTCGCATCGAGAGCAACACGGGTGTACAACATTATCCTGACATGAACCGCCTGGGGCCCTGGTATTTTTCCAGACCCTATGTAATACCCAGGATCATTACAACAGCTTCAGGAAGCAAAGGATATTACTCACCGAAACAGGTGTATGCACTCAATGATACTACCTTCATTTTTGGAGGCTGCCTGGGCTTATTAAAAGCCACAACGGGTAAAGGGGTAGTGCGTGTTACCGAATTTCAAGCTCCGTTGGAATGTGTTTATTACATCCTACAGCTAAGAAATGGCACCCTTCTTTTGGGTACAACCGAGGGCATTTATCTGTATGAAAACAACAAGATGCAGCACAAATGGTATGGAGACAACATCAGCGGCTTTATTCGCTCCATGGCCCAGGACGACAATGGCACGGTATGGCTTAGCAGTGATGAAAAAGGTCTGATCACCATAGATCCTTCTACAGGTGTGGTTAAAGTGTTTCCGCAGTTCAACAACCAGATCATCAATAAACTTTATTACAATAAGCGCGATCAAAGTCTATGGATTGCCTCCAGTGCCGGGCTTTGGAAAGCGGGCAGAAATGAACGACATCAGCTGTACTTCAAAAAATTCAACTTTGCGGATGGCATACATTCCAATGACATCAACACCGTTTTTTGTTACCAGGACTCTGTTTACATAGGTTCATCCGACGGACTTACCGTAATGAAGGATCTGCCATTTGACAAGATATGTGTACCCCGGCTGGAAATTTCGGGCATTTACATCAACGATGAAAAAAGAGCTTACAAGGACCGATTTGAACTGAATTATGATGAAAATTCCATTTCCATTCAACTTACCAATCTTTCTTATGAAAGCCTTGGAGAAAACACCTATGCCTACACCCTGGAAGGGACGGAAAATCCAATTAAAATGACCACCCGCAACCGATTCATTCAGTTCAACAATCTTGCACCCGGCCTATACCGTTTTAAAGCGAGGGCATACAACTTAGATGGAATGGCGTCTAAAAATGAGATAGATTTCAGATTTAGGATCCACCCTGTTTTTTACAACACCGTTTGGTTTAGGCTGAGTCTGGCTACATTTATAGCGTCCATACCCTTTTTGTTGTTTTACCTGCGCAACAAACGAAAAATTATGGCCAATGAAAAAGAACTTGCCCTGCAGAAAAAGATGGCAGAAATCAAGTTGGAAAGCCTGCAATCACAACTCAACAGCCATTTTATATTCAACGCACTGAATGCCATCCAGAATTACATTTTCACCAATGAAGAAGTAAAGGCCAACGAATACCTCAACAAGTTTTCCCGACTCATCCGCGGTTATCTGGAAGCGTCCAAAAAACAATTTATTGGTCTTTTTGAGGAAATCGAATTGCTGCAACTCTACCTTTCACTGGAGTCGCTGAGATCAGGGGAACATTTTGAATATTCCATCTCGATAGATGATAATTTAGATAATACCGTACAAATCCCATCCAATATAGTCCAGCCTTTTGTAGAAAATGCCATAGAGCACGGACTCAAAAACAAGGATGAAAAGGGCTTCCTGAAAATAAAATGGAAGGCGGAGGGCAAACTATTGGTATGCATGGTAGAAGATGACGGCATCGGCAGGGAGATGGCTTTGCAAAAGAAAAAAAATCACCTCAAAAAGCAGTCACTGGGCATCAAGATTATCAGGGAAAGGATCAATGCCATCCGTGAATTTGACCGATCAGACATCGATGTGGAGATCGCCGATTTGTACCCGGAAAGAAAAAACAAAGGTACCAAGGTAACCATCAAAATGCCATTGAAGATTTCACTCAATCCCGATTAAGGTCAATACGAGCTCCAAAAGCTTAAAAATTGTCAGCTTTTGCGTAATTTTAAAACGAAAATATAAGCATGACTTGTGTAATCATTGACGATGAGGCCAAGAGCCGTGAGACCATAGTAAACATTCTCACCAAATACTGCCCTGAAGTAGATATCATTGGTCAGGGTCAAAATGTGGAGGAGGGCTATACGGCAATTACTACCCTGCGCCCTGATTTTATTTTTCTGGATATACAAATGCCCGGCGGTTCGGGTTTGAACCTGCTATCGTACTTCAAAGAGGCAGATTTTAAGGTAATTTTCACCACGGCGTATAAAGACTACGCCATCGATGCCATCAAACACAATGCCGTTGATTACCTGCTCAAACCCATAGCCATCAACGAAGTAATAGATGCGGTATCCAAGATCAAAAACCTCATTGCCAAAAAGCAGCAGGTTACGGCGGCTAACACCCGATTTCTTCACCTCAACAGCAAGACTACCATTGACCTGATACCAGTTGAAGCCATAGTTTATTGTGAAGCGGAGTCTACCTATACCAACATTTACCTCAACGACGGCTCTAAAAAAGTGATGAGCAAAACCATAAAAGACGTAGAAGAGCAGCTACCCCCCAACGACTTTTTCAGGGTCCACAATTCGTTTATCGTCCAAAAACGGTACATCAAACAGTACATCAAAGGTGATGGAGGATCGATAATTACCTCTTTCAACCACCATATTGATGTTTCGAGGCGCAATAAAAACGAGTTTATTGAGTGGTTAGCCTCCTGACAATTGCCACTTATACTGAAAAAACTACCACTTACCCCTTCCAGACAGTCAATCACAAAACAAGCACACAAGTGTCAGAAAAATGTCATTTCTTTGCATAGTCTTGCTGGTTATGAAGGATTTATAAAACCGATGTAGGCCACCAAGCTTCGAAGGATACACCTGGATGCTCTGAAAAAGTCAGGACAAGTATCCTAGAAATTAATAACATTATGCACCAGGTATGATGTTATTTTTTTGAGTCATCCTCCCATTTTAGGGGGTTTAGTATAAGTTTTGTTACTATTTTTGATCAAATATTTTGACAATAATGGTGAAAAACGTAATTTATTTGGCATCCCTGCTTCTAAGTCTTACACTTACAGCACAGAACGTTGACTTTGATAATTCAATTTTGGTTACGGCCACGGTTGATGGGGATGCCCTTTTATTGGAATGGCCAGGTACGGCCGGCATCACCAGTTATTTCATCAAAAAGCGCGAGAAAGGCCAGGCCAATTATAAGCCTCTGGTCAGTCTGGCCGGCAATGTTACCTCGTATAGGGATACCAACGTAGTTGCAGGTAAAATTTATGAATACCACATTACCCGGCAGAATAATACTTCCAATGTAGCTGCCCCAATTGCAGCAGGCATAAATGTGGCACCCACACACTACCGGGGTGGTGTTTTATTGGTCATTGAGGCATCACTTCAATCATCGTTGCCCACCGAAATTGAACGTTATCAAACTGATCTCATGGATGAGGGCTGGTCGGTAGCCAGCTTGTGGGTGAGCAGCCAATCAAAGCCAGATAGTGTTAAACTGGCGATAAAAAATGTCCTATCCACGATGCCGGATATCAAATTCCGGAGTCTTGTACTTATTGGGCGTGTACCTGTGCCATACGCCGGTTATCTGGCACCCGATGGCCATACCCCGGATCATTTGGGAGCCTGGCCTGCCGATGTCTATTACGGAGACCTCGATGGAGTATGGACAGACAATATCATCAATGCAACAGAAGCTTCTGGCACACGCAATGACAATGTACCGGGAGATGGCAAGTTCGACAACTCCAGCCTGCCGGGAGCCGTAGAACTGGAAGTAGGAAGAATTGACCTGTCAGATTTGCCTGCTTTCCCAAAAAGTGAGACCGAACTGCTCAGGCAGTATTTTGACAAAAACCATCAATTCAGGCGTGGTACCCTACCCTATGTTCGAAGGGGTCTGATCCAGAATAATTTTGGTTCCTACGCTGAAGCCTTCGGTCAAAGCGGACTCAACAACTTTTGTCGTTTTTTTGGAAAAGACAGTGTTTTTTATTTGCCATACAAAGCCACATTGCAGCAGGCCTCTTACCTGTGTTCTTATGGCTGTGGAGCCGGGCATTATCAGGGGGCTTCGGGCATAGGAACCACATCAGAGCTGGTCAACGAAAACCACCAGACCATATTTACCATGCTTTTTGGTTCGTATTTTGGAGACTGGCACAATAGCAACAATTACCTGAGGGCAGCACTGGCATCCGGTCAGACGCTTACCAATTGCTGGGCCGGCCGACCCGTTTGGTACATCCATCACATGGCAGTGGGAGAGACCATCGGTTATGGTGCCAGAATTTCACAAAACAATTCATCCGAATTTACAGCAGGCTATGGTGCTACCGGTGTACACGTAGCCCTGATGGGAGACCCAACGCTAACCCTTTTGCCTTACGAAGGAATTGATACCTTTTATGCTAAAGTAATCAAGGATAGTCTTTATTTAAACTGGGAGGGTTTGACAAGTGGAGTTCAATCCTATTATGTTTATCAAAAGAAAGGAAATGGCTATGAGCTTATTACCCCTGTAGCTATAAACGGGACACAGCTGAGCTTAGGTTGCGTTAAAAAGGGTAGCTATGAGTTTATGGTTAGACCAGTTAGATTGGAAACTACCGGAAGTGGCAGTTTCTACAATCTGGGTGCAGGAAAAAGCCATACAGCCACCATTGAATTTGACGGCAAACCTGATATTAAATTAAATTATTCCCTGTTCTACGAAAAAATGGATATCACTGCCGAAATAATTGATGGTAAACTCATCTCTTTTGATGCAGGTGATGGTCGAATTTTCTATGACAGTATTCCTGCTACCCTGGTTTACCCAAGAGCAGGCACGTTTTATCCCTGTTTCAAACTGGGTAACCTGTGTACCAAAAAAGATACCTGCATCGAGGTTTCATTAAAAAGCAGCTCACCCATACATGAAATATTTTATGCCAATCCGAAATGTTATGATGAGAAAGGATATATTTTTATACATGAGAAGCAAGACGCGCTTCCTTTTACTTTCGTATGGTCAACCTTGGATACTACCCTATCAATAGGGGGTCTTGGCAGTGGAAATTATTCTATTACCATCACAACAGTTTCTGGCTGGACAGATGTTTTGAATTTTACCATTACGGCTCCCGACCCTATCACCGCAGCGATCGAAGTAATTGGGGCAACTGAAAATCAAAGCAATGGTAAAATTGTAATCGATCAGTTAAAAGGTTGGAATTTCTCTTACAAAGTTTTTGTCAATGATGTGAATTATAATACCCAGCTTGTTTACGAAGGCCTGGCCCCGGGTGACTATACCATCAAAATTGTTGACGCTTCTATGTGCACATTAGACACCACGGTAAAAGTAAATGTAATAAGCCATACTAATGACACCCCGCACACGGCTGATTTGTTAACACCAACAGTGAATGGCGATTGGGAAGCAGCAAATAAAGGTGATGAAGAAAAAATTATAATACACATTTATGATCTTGCAGGTAGGTTGCTGCGAAGGGTCAGTTTTAAAGATTGGGATCAACATTTCACCAACGACCTGGCTGCCGGCATTTATCCAGTTGTAGCCAGTTTTGAGCAAAGACGGCAGACCTTAAAATGGATACATTGGAAGTAGTCAGTATGATTCCGGCCAGGAAGCATACCAGGGCTTTGCTGTATATCTAACCTTTTTAGTCAGCTTTCCCACTTTGATGTCTTTTAACATTTGTTGCTGAAGTGGAGACAGATAGATGGTGGGAGATGTACCATTGCCCAGCGCGCTATTGATGCGTGTAGCCTGAATCGGACTCAGTGGCAGGGCAGCATACTCCGAATTTTTCAGATAGTAGTGTAAGTCTTTGTCGACCGTATAATTTTTTAAGGGAGCCTTTCTGATGCCCTCTGCTGAAACCGGAGTTGCTCCATTTTTAATATGGATGGCATCGGCATTACCCGACTTTTGTGCACCGGCAATTACCTGATTAGCGGAGGTGCGCGACTGATCAAAAACCACTCTTACCACTTCCCTGCCGTTGCTATAACCCGGCTCTGTGTACACCACACCCGGTTGTGCTCCTATGTTTTTTTCTCCTGACCAAAAACAATACATTTCCAAATACAGCTCATCTGTTTCGGCGTTGAGTTCAGCCTCAAGTAAGCTCAGGTAGCCGGGAATGAGCCTGTTAGTTTTGATGAGTGCGGTATTAATGGCTTTTACCACCGAAGCAGGAGAATATTGTCCGCTGTGGCGCGGCTGGATGTCTTTGCCATGCTGATCCACGATCCTAAACACAGGGTTGTTCCAGGCGGGTTCGTTGTATTTCTGCAAGACAGCAGCGTCGTGACCGCCTTTGTTGTTGTAAATGGCAACAGGTATGAAGTAGGTTTCAATGGCTTCAGCTATGAGGGGGTGGCTCAATACATCGTTGCCAAAATTTCTGCAGGTGGCACAGCCGGGTACTTCCTGAAACAGTAGGAAGATGGGCAATTTTTTTTGAGCAGCCAGTACTTGCGCTTCATCCAGATTCCGTAACCAATGAATGGTACCCAATTCCGGCTGTTTGCTTTGAGCTGCGACCGATGTGTACACCAGGATAAAAAAGAGCAATGTATGGAGGGTCTTCATCTCCTACTTATTTTTTCCAGGCAAAGGTCTTGAGCATGGTTTCGATGTCTTTTCGCATGAAGTCGAGCACCGGGGCGGTCGAATCCGGATTGACAGTAGCATTAAAATACAGCGATGCCCTGAAAAAATGGTGTGTAGAATCGGTGAGAAAAAATTGTACCGGAGAAGCCACAGGGCCTGATACTTCGAAAAGTATGCCCCCTACCCCGGCTCTTCCTTCGATGATGGATTCTCTCCGGGCGTTGGCTTTGATGTTGTGTTTGCCGGTAATGGTAAAGGCATCGTCTACCAATTCGTCGAATCTGGCTCTTGAAGTAATGGGGTAATAACTGCAATGGATGCTCGCACCCAATTGCTGGCTGTTGAGGTCAAACCAGCAGTCGTTTAGGGGTTTTTCTCCAAAATAAAATGAATCCTGCCGGTAACTCAGATAATTGGGATAGTTAAAAGTAAACGGACATATTACATGTTCGAATAAGGTATCTTTTTTAACCGGATATTCTACATAAGGGAATAATCGCTGCTTTGGCATCATTTGGCCATCACCGCCACAGGCCATTAAGCCCATAATCATCATTAAAACAAAGACAGGAAGGTACTTCGTCATTGGTTTTGGCTTTGCATTACTTTGATATTTACCTTTTCAATGCGTCTGCTGTTGGACGAAATGACCTTCAGCTGAAGCTCTTTGATCTGGATTTCCTTTTCCGGCTTGGGTATGTGGCCCATGAGTTCGATGATCAGGCCACCCACAGAGTCGGCGTTGCCTTTGATGTCGTCAAAATACGAAGTCTTTTCTCCTATGACCCTGCATACATCGTTGAGCAGGGCCTTGCCGTCGAAGATGTAATTGCCCTCTGAGAGTTTGATGTATTCAATATCTTCATCGTCATCGAATTCGTCTTTGATTTCACCGATGACTTCTTCCATGATATCCTCGAGGGTGACGATGCCCAGGGTGCCGCCAAATTCATCTACAACTATGGCCATGTGCAGGCGTTTGATCTGAAAATCGCGAAGCAGGTCGTCGATTTTTTTAGTCTCCGGAATGTAGAGCATGTTGGTGCGGATAAGGTCATTCCATGCAAAATCCGCGCCTTCATTTGTAAGTCCGATCAAATCTTTGACGTATAAGATGCCCAGGATCTTATCTACATCTTCTTCGTAAACGGGCAGTCGGGAGTAACCACTTTCTCTGATGATGTTGAGCAAAGAAGTGAAGTCAATGTCTTTTTCAACAGCCACTACATCCACACGCGGCCTCATCACCTGGCGGGCCGACATATCGCCAAATTTGACGATGCCTTTGAGCAATTCTGCTTCATGTGGTTCTTCTTCGTTTTGGCTTACCGTGAGTTCGATGGCGGCATCGAGGTCTTCGCGACTGCTCCCCGTCTGGTAATTGCGGTTGGTGGCAATGCGCCTTTCGATGGTTTGTCCCCATCTCACCAGGATGGAGCTTACTGGGGTGAATAAAAAGCCTAAAAAGCTTAGAGGTGTTGCCATAATTTTCGCAACCTTGAGGTTGTTGACATTGGCGTAGATCTTGGGGCCTACCTCTCCAAAGAGTAGCAGGATAAAAGTAACCAGGATTACGGTAATGAAAAAGTCGATGCCGGTAGCCAATTGTTCGGGTGTAAAAAGCCCGAGGAAGATGTATTCGTGCAGCCACCAGCCAATGGTGGTGAGGATCTGTTCGTTGAGGATGTTATCGAGGATGATTTTGGAAACAATGACAATGGCGATGTTTACAAAATTGTTGCCTATGAGGATGGTAGCGAGCAACCGTTTGGGGTGGTTTCTCAGCTGAACGATGCGTTGGCCGAGGACCCCTTCTTCTTCCTCGATGGCACGTAGTCTCGAAGGTGTGAGCGAAAAAAATGCTACCTCACTGGCAGAGATCAGACCGGAACAACAAATGAGCAGGATGAGCAGCAGGAAATAGGCTACAAAGACCCAGTCGACCTGCATAAAACCTACAATAAACCCTATTAGATTGGGAGGCTCAGTTTCCAAAATGGATGGTTTAGTTAAATAAATTTCCGTTCATTATTAAAACGGAAGATCGTCTGCCCCATCAACAGGGGGTGTGAAGTCGTGACTTGAAGGAGATGCTTCGTTGCCATAAGTAGACTGTGAAGGCAGGGGTGCGGCGTTGCCTCCTTCTGTGCGTTCTCTTTTTTCCAGTGAACGGAGGGTAAGCGCTTCAACTTCTGTGACATATCGCTCAACGCCATTGCTGTCTTTGTATTGACGGGTTTTGAGCTTGCCTTCTACGTAAACCAGGCTGCCTTTTTTGAGTTCTTTTTCGGCGCGATCAGCCAGGTTTCTCCAGGCGATAACGGTATGCCATTCGGTCTGGTTTTGCCAGTTGCCATCTTTGTCGCGGTAAGATTCGTTGGTGGCCAAGGTAATTCTGGCTACGGAGCCACCGTTGTCAAAATGTCTTACTTCGGGATCTTTGCCCAAATTGCCTATCAAAGTAACCTTGTTTACCATCTCAGTTTAGTTTGTGTTTTCTGTGAACTTTTCGTGGCGGGTACCTCAATCAGCCATGCCATTCAGCACGTTGTGCAATACCCGGGGAAAGGCAAAGTTCGTCAATTTTCCCCGATCTACCAAAAAGATATGCTCATTCGAAATTTTTAATGTGTTTTTAATCAAATGGATCGTATAAAATTTGGTGTAAATGGTCTGATGGGTCAAAATATGTGGTTTTTTAGGAGATGAAATCACGATTTTATCTACTAAATTGGCCTCCAAACCTAAGTCCCGGAGGAAGGAAAAGACTGCTTTTTGACTTAGAGTTTTATCCGTTTTTGTCTCGAATAAAGGAAATTGGTAGAGCCCCTGCCAGATGTCTTTTGCTGTCCTCGGCCCGATGAGGCAGCTGCCCTTTGGTGTTATTACGATGAAGAAATGAAAAAATCGCTGTCGTTTTGTGTTCTGTTTTGATTTTACCGGCAGTGTGTTTTGAAGTCCTTCCCTTTTTGCCACACAATGTTGACTTACCGGACAAGAGTGGCAAAGTGGATTTTGCGGTAGGCAAACCGTAGCCCCCAGGTCGAGCATAGCCTGGTTGAAATCGGCTGCTTTTTTGGGGTGGATAACTTCGTTAAGCCAGTTCATCATGATTTTTTGTGTAGCAGGCAGATCGGCAGGTTCGTGCATGCCCAGGAAGCGGGCCACCACCCTTTTTACGTTGCCATCCAGGACGGGGTAAGGCAAATTGTAAGCAAAACTCGCAATGGCTGCCGCCGTATAGTTTCCAATGCCCTTGAGTGCCAGAATTTCATCGTATTTTTTGGGAAACACCCCGTTGTGGTGATCTCTGATGAGCTGTGCTGTGTGGTGTAAGTTTCTCGCTCTTGAATAATAACCAAGGCCTTCCCACAATTTCAGCACCTCGTCCTGTGGTGCGTTGGCCAGGGCAATGACATTTGGAAATTTTGCTATAAATCGAAGGTAGTAAGGCAGTCCCTGTGCCACGCGGGTTTGCTGCAAAATGATCTCACTGATCCAAATTTTGTAGGGGTCATGGGTTTCTTTCCATGGCAAATCCCTCTTTTCGGTTTCGAACCAACGGAGGAGGGCTTTGGTGAAAGAGGAGGGCATGGAATTTTTTTTTGCGAAGGTAAGGAAATCCGGGTATCCGGGTATCGGCTAGCCGTCAACGGCTAACGGCTAACGGCTAATCTACCTGGCTAACGCCAGTTAGACAGGCCGGCAACATAACTGAACGGTTTTGGCATAAATGCCGATTTTATACTCAATCACAATGGCATTTGTGATCGTATAATTATTTACCTGATGGAATTTGCTTCTCTTTTAACCTATAGAGAATGATAAATTGGTTGGTGCTGGACAGGTGGTTGATATGAAAAAAGCAGTTTAGTATTGCAGTTCTTCTTCACCAAATACCATAGCCAATATAATAAGGCCCCAAAGCAAGGTGCCAACTAGAATCAAAGCTATTTGACGACCATTAAATGTGGGTTGTTCGGTAATTAATAAGCCCTCTGTATTTTCTTTGGCGTAGTTGAGCGCTTTGAAAGGTGGAATTAAGAAGAGGAAGGCTAAATTTGATACCATCCAATATGGGTCAGGTAAGTAGGATAACACATTGACAATAAAAAAGCCAATATACAGTGCGTAAGAATTGAATCTCGGATTGTATCCCTTTTCTTTCGAGTAATCGTATATTTTCATAAAAAGGAAGTTGAGATATAAAATAGAAAGCAGGGATCTTGCAGCCGGCATAATATCCGTCATTTCCTTTTGTTTGAAAAATCTCCACGACTTGTATATCCACCAAATACCATAAAGTCCCATGGTAATAAAACAAAGTAGAACAAATTTTTCCGTATTGATGATGTATTGTTCCTCCACATAATACATCATTTCATTATCCTGGTTTTGATCTAATTCTTCAGAATTGGGCATGTCGCTTTTTTGTTATTGTTCAAAGATAGTAAAAGCAAGCTCAGAAGCAGCTATGCATCAAAGATATTTGAACAAAAATGGTGAATCCGTAGCCTCCCCAAATAATAACCCTAAAAAGGGTAAACCCATTACAACTCCCCATCACAATGTGGGCACACGCGTTTTCCTTTTTTGAATTTTTGAAATTCGGTGGAAAAACCGGAAGCCAGGATGCCGGCGGGGAGGGCAAACAGGCCGATGCCGAGGATGGATATGCAGGCGGTTAAAAAGCGGCCGGTGGGGGTGATGGGGAAGACATCGCCATAGCCTACGGTGGTGAGGGTGGTGACACTCCACCACATGGCAGCCGGGATGCTGGAGAACTTATCGGGTTGGGCGTCGTGTTCTACAAAGTACATGAAGCTGGAGGCAACAATGATCAAAGCCAGGGTCATCATAAAACACAAGACCAGCTCTTCTTTTTTGGAATAAAATACGTTGGCTATGACCTTCGATGCATTTAAGTACCTGCCCAGTTTGAAGAGCCGGAGGAAGCGGAACAACCTGAAAATTCTAACAAAACGCAGGTCGTAAAAAAGGGCGTGGGGCAGGTAAAAAGGCAGGATGGCAGCCAGATCTACCAAAGCACTGGGAGAAAATATATATTTCAGCCTGCCGTACACCGGGTGTTTGTACTTTTCTATGCAGGTACATGTCCAAACCCTGAGCAGGTACTCGATCGAAAAGATGATGACGGAAATGTATTCAAAAACCTCAAAAAAGGTCTGATAGGCATAAAAAAGCTCGTCTACAGATTCCAAAATGACCGCAATGACATTGAGCAGCACCAGGACAATTAGAAAGGAATCTATTTTTTTGTCCCACTGACTATCCCCAACTGCGGGACAGAGCAGGGAGTGAACCTTTTTTTGCAGATGAGAGGGCATGGCAGATTTTGTGTTGTTTTGATCGAAAATGGAAAAGTGCTGTGCACAAAAGCCAATTTTACATGGTTTTTAAGTCTTTTCACAGATAAAAATAAGATTCCTTTGGGAATTTTGAAATTTTATTGTCTTTTGGTTTTATTAAGCCAGAAGCCAAAAGAGTGGTTTGCCAGTTGAATCAAAATACCCAATCCCTATGGTGCTTTAAGGGCTTTGGTTGTTGCCTCTGTCATCAATAAAAACAATAGGCATAATGGATGTCAACCTTACTGGCCTTGTACCTCTGGTACTTAAAATTTATGACATTATTTTGATTGTAAAAATCTGAAGCTGGAATGGTAAAAGCGGTATCCATAGGTCCAAAATAGACACCATTGATGATCACCGTATCAATAAATTTCCATCTGATCTCACCTTGCATTTTAAACGGGTGTTTAACAGGTGATGTAAAGCTATGCTCCAAAGAATCTACCCTTTCATCAATATCAATAACATCACAGTTGTTGTTGCTGGCGCAAGAAATAAGAAAACAAATCAGTGTAAAAAATAATAATCTTTTCATTAGAGCTGTATTTATACATGTTTGGAATCGGGTGAATTATCAAAACTTATATTGGTATGAGTACACTCATAAGCATTGCTACAATTTAACGATGGCTAAACATGAATCTAAAATAATCCAAATATCCAAACTAAGTAATTTAAAACACTCAATTTTATGTACTTAGATCCGTCTCATCCCACCCCATTCCTTTGGATAGCATCCAGGTCAAAGCATGCCTTCTTTCGTGGATCACACCACCATTGGCCCTGGGGTCAAAACCTGGAGGTACCGTCTGCCCTCCCATCTGAGCACTTCTTACCGCATTGTGGAGGCAATAAAATAAATCTTCATGCTTCCGCAATTCCTCTTCTGGTACCACTTCTTTTGTGCCAAGCCAATCTTCTATCTTTTCGGTAAGTGGACATTTGTATTTAAATACAATTTCCTGCATTTGCTCACCCGTCATCATTTGGCCGGATATATCGGGAGGAACATACCCAAAGTACCAGGCCAAAGGCCAGGCATTTTCAAATTTCCAACCAATGGCATTTCTAAGCGCCTCATCCTCTCTGGATGAATGGAAGATTTGTTTTTCATCCTCCGTCATAAACAAATACAATTCATTGCTTTCCACAAAGTGGAGAATGTCTTTATCTGCCAGGTCTTTAGCAGGAATCATTAGCCAAAGCACCATCGCCTTTATGGCATTCAATCTTTTGGCAATTTCAATTTTTGGTCTTAGTTGTCTTTCTAATTGAGTGGGCAATGACCTGGAAGGTACAAACCCTGCATTTAGACAGATGGCTACATTTTCCAGTCTGACGTCTGTCATCCAGGGGACGCTTTTGTAGGAGGCTAAAAGATCAGATTGGTGTGTGGGGTTGGATTGGGTTTTAGGGGAGGTGGAGGTGAAGAGTTTTTTGAGGAAGGACATTATAAATATAGGCAAAATAATGAGTAAATGTTTTTATTGTATCGGTTTGTTTCATTCCTGCCTAGCAGGTCCCCACGGGCATCAAACCTATTGTTGGCAGTTTTTGATTATCACTGTAGGTGTTTAGGCAAATATTTTCAAAAATAGCCATTGGTTGTATTGGTAAAAGTTATTTTCTTGCAAATCTATACCCAATAAATAATTGCAAATTGGCAAAATTAATTCTATCATGATTATGCAAAGTATTACAAGTATAATATCCAAAATCTTCATTTGAAAAAGGTCTGAACATTGGGGAATAACGTATATTGATACCCAAAGTTACATTTTTATATATAGGTCTATCTACACTTATAAAGCTTAGAAATCTTATTTTACTGAATTCATAACAAGGTCGAACTTCAAACCATTGAGGATAACCATCGGTATATGACGCAATATAATGGTTAAGATAGGAAAGCCCAATTCCTAGATTAAAATTAAACGATTTGAATTTACTGCCCATTCCTATAAAAGCTGAATATGAATAAATATTCATTCCTGTAATTGCACCCTCGATTTCTTTTTCATATCCAATATATTTGTAATAATTATAATGCTCTACCCCAAAAATGAATCTCTTCCACTCGATCGTATATTTAATATTTGGTAAATAAAAATTATTAAAATAAGAGGTCGAAATATCAAATTGGAACTCTGGAACATTGGTAACTTGAATAGTGCCAATTGGAAAAGTCAAATGATGTCTGATATTTTGGCATTCGGATTTTATACCTCCTGTCAGAAATAGCACTATAAAACCAATGTGCTTTAAAATATTTGCCATATTGTTTAATTTGAGATTGTTGGTCAAGAATTAGAATTATATACATTCCAGGATGTATAGTTTGAACATCAATTTTCCTTTCTATTAATAATCCAATCCGTGTAGAATACATGCCACGTCAATAATAAAAAACGAATTTGGTGCTGTATATTATTTTAAACTTCAAGTCCTTCACTTAATTACAAAAATTTCCTTTGAAAATCCAAATTTTCGTATATGAACGCAATACTACTTGACATTAGGATTGTCAATCAAAACCATGCATTAAAAAGCTGAAATTTTCCATATTTAATAACAAATAAAATTTAAAATTAGGAAACTCAAAATTTTTTGAAATTTTTACTTGAATTTTTTTTACTAATCTTATACACTATCCTTACCACTTTCTATCAGAAAACACGTATAGCCCGAACTTTATATTCCGTTGATTTATAACCCGCTATATTTGAACCTGAAGAACTTGTATGAAAATACAAAACCCCAGCGGTTTCTTGCCCCATCTCTGAGCTAGACCAATAAGGTTTAATGGTTCCTGACCCATTAGCCTCTTCCAAAATTTCAGCATCAGGTACGTTTAATAAGGTTTTATTGATAATATAAAAATTCCTCCACAAAATTGCCAATTCAGTAGTAGAGGGTAGATACCAATCATTGAATCCATTTGCAGAATGGTCGAGGCATAGTTGAGCCGCACTTGAATTGTGACCAGGTTGTGAAATGATGGCCAAAGAATTTTTCAAACCATCCGAAGTCCGTGCAGATTGACCTATTTCAGCACCTGAACCAGAAAGATTACTCCATATATGTCCCTTACTTAAATCTTTAAAATCAACTATTAATCCATGTTCAACACCTTGTTGATCCTTCCATACTGAAAAAACTACCCCCCCCCCAAATGCTTCTCCTATAAAGTGGGTAAAACCCGATCCGCTGCTACCTCCACTTATAGAGCCGGCACTCTTTGCATATAAGGCATAGGGTACTGAAATGAATTGTGTTGTCCCCATATGATAAAAGTTAGAACCACCTTGAATATCCAGTTCAATTTTTAAAAAATAATTGTCAGAACTCCAGTCGATGGCATTAAAGTTACCACTTTGAATCATGCCTCCACCTATGATTAAATTAAACAAGCCATAAGGGTCTGTAACCACCATATGGTCTTCTACATATTCAACGGATCCAGTCGCATTGGATTTTAATATACTGAATCTTACTGCAATATTTTGACCAGCTATGGGTTGTCCTTGTGGTCCTCTTGCCACAGCACTGTAATTAAATGCATTGGGTGGGATTTGCGCTTCAGCTGTAGTTACATAGAACAAACACAAGGCCAAAATTGATATTAGTTTAATCATTTTAAAATAAATTTGTGTACAAGGTAATAAAACTATAAAATACCATTTTTATCTCTTAATAATCCAGTAGGATCCAAGCAACTGGTCTGTTCTTGTTTTGAAATATAAGACATAAGTACCGGCCACTAAATCTGAGACATCAATATTTATCATATTTCTAAATGTAGCATATTCAACTTTGTAAATTTCCTTTCCTTGCAAATCGAAAATTGATATAACAAGCTGATCTATGGTAGAATTGTTAATTCGAATATTAACCACATCAAGAGAAGGATTTGGAAATACTTCCAAGTCTAAAACCGAATGATCAATTACTTGGTTAATTACAGTCGATATTGTTGCTCCAGACATAAAGCCTTCACCTAATGTATTACCCTGGCTATCTTTTAGATTAAACACAGCCAATTCTCCAATGGTGAAACTAAGTGAACCATTAGATTGTTTAAGAATCCCACCAGATGAATTCACAGCTTGTGGAACTATACTCTGGGCATTACAAATAAATGCTAATAATAGCAGAGTAACGCATAATCCAATTTGCTGATAATTATCCTTTCCCATAATAAACTTCATTTGTATTATAAGATATATTAGTTATTCGCGTTGTTGTATTATAACCTAAATGAAATGCTGCCTTTCAATCATACTTTTGCCTAATATAAACTTTTCTCATAAATTAAATCCTTTCAAAAATACCAATTACCCTCCTTTGCAGATCCAAATTCCCAGTCATTAATGCCTCATTTATCCAAAAGCGATTATTTTTCTTGCAAGCATCTCAATTTACTATAAATATAGGCATATAAATTCGAGTTGCCAAAAATAATTTAATGCCCAATTTAAATTCTGTGAAAATGCAATCAACAGAAACCAAAAGCCTCAAAATAGTAGCAATTTTTAATAAATCATAATTATATTTGGTGATTGGCATATTAATTGAGGGATTGCCATATATTATTTTGATATTTGGGATTTAGCAGCTAGTGGAGGGGATATTGGGTAGATTTGGGGGGTCGATGCAAAATATTGCATCGCCACAGTGGTTTCCAAGAAAAGGGGGGGTAATCAAAATTTAAACCTGGCAGAAAATGGGAAATTTAATACCAGGTATCAGATCCAGGATCATGGCCTATTACTTTAATATTGACATTCTTTTTAAGGAATGTAATCTTACAAACCTCATGGATATGGTCTTGGTGGACATGACACCTAAACTGACCACAGCAGTTTTCATCATCATTTCCAAAATTCCCACCATTTTTTGGTCTCAGAATTTTTGGCTAAGATATCATTTTCCATTATCTTGTCAGAGTGTGGCTCGTCAGTCACAATATCTTCTTCTACATCATCCGAATCATCTACAAAAATATACCTATAGGCCTTTTCGGTATGTTCTATATCCCAAAAGCTTTTGCCAATAACAACTTCCAATTGATTCAAAATGATATTGGCCATATCACCCGAGTTAGCTTCTACACTCATTGGATCACCCCTGCTGAAAACCCTCTTACCTTCCACATCTATCAGGATCCTTTTATGGATTCCATTCTCACAATAATGAAGGTTAAATGCCATGGATGTCTCCGATAAAATAAATGTCAATGCATTGTCGTTTTCCAGTCCCCAACCTTCCGCACACATCTCCATATTTACGAACAATACGGTTCCGGTTTCCGAGAAATATACATCGCAGATCCCCTTCTCTTTCCAGTTGCTAACAGCTGTACCAAAATCTATTTCTGCTTGCTTTTTAAGCTTCCATCTCAATGATTTGGCAAGATTTTCAAAGTCATTTTCATAGTTTTTATTGATGGCAATGCCAGAGATATTCATGCCCATGAATTGTTGATTTATATATTTAGAAGGATTTTGGCTGCTTGATTACGGTTATGGAAAAGGCGTTACAATTGCCAATATTAATGAATTACTTTCATTTTGTGAACATCCGTTAAAATTTAGCACTTACGAAAAGCCAGTAGGAGGTATTAAACTAAGCTTTGTTCCTTTCACCTCACGGTGATTCTCAGTGAGTACATTTGTAACATTCTCTCTGGACTGCTGCTTTTGTCCACAAGCAGCAATTGCAATGCAGATAAGAATTAAAAGAATATTTTTTTTCATTATTTTATATTTACGTTTAAGCTCTTGTGGTTAAAATTACATTTTGGTGAACGGATAGTAATGGTGAGCTGATATCCTGTTAGCGTGCATGTTGTCTTGTACTGTATTGACACTGATTAATTTCAGTTTCATAATTAAATTTATTGTTTTACAACCATCTTTCTCGTTACTTTGCCATTGGTATTATATAGCACTAATAGATATATTCCATTGGGTAAATGACTAATATTAAGCTCTTCACTTTTTTGAATATTCTTAATAATTTCAACACCATTTGGAGCAATTACAGTAACAGCCTTTATTTCGCTTTCAGATTGGATTTTGAAAATACCACTGCTAGGATTAGGATAAACAATCAAGGTCTTATCTTCTTCAACAACAATTTCAGATGAACTAGTCTGCGATCCTTTAATCAAATCTTGCAATTTGAATCCTACTAACCAAGTATTACTTTCTGTAAGATAAAGTTCTCTTCCATAAACGCCATTAAGTATAATTACATCATCATCAGTCATATGCATTTGGTAAGCAAAATATACCATATCATCCTTATCATTTTCAGTAAATAATGAAGCTACATAAGTCCCTTTGCCAGATGGATCCACCTTTACTATATCGTATGAAAAATATTTATCTGACTTTATTGAGTTTGCAACTAAATAATAGCTGATGGTATCAGTGAGCCTTAGAGGATAAACCCCTCCATATGGTATATCTCCATCAATTTTAATTTTTTCAATATAACTTTTTTCATTTCCATGCTCATCCATTACTAATTGATAAGAATATATTTTCCCTAATGAATCTTGCCAAACGTCCATAATAGTTATTTCACCATTATTGGGGTAAAATCTGATAGTATTTGCAAATCTAAGCTTAATTTTATCTGTTGCGTCAATTTTTATTACTTTGATATTACTTGTATCGGCAAAATTGATAAAATACAACCATTGGTAGTTTTTATACTTATTAAAGTCTGTTGGAATTTGCTCTAGCCAAACCATATAAGTAGAATCAGAAATTAAATAGGATAGGGTTCTTTGATAAGAATTAAACAGCAAAGGTTGTATCGAATCATGCTTAATTGTTTTGATTAATCTTTGATTCATCAATGTATCAAATTGCCAAAGTTCAATTTCAAATCTGATTTTGCCATACTGATATTTATTAAGACAAATATATAAATAAGAATTAGGATTTGCCAAATTAGTAAAATTTATGAAATTATTATTTCTTACCTTTATTAGGTTATTCCTATCAGTATATTCTTTGATAATATGTCCATCATTTTTATCATGTTGTCTATAAAATCCATAATTTAGGGGACTAGAAACATTTTCAATATTTGTTCCCCTCACTCCATAAATATCTATATTTTCTTTGTTAACTTTGAAGCTAAATTTATAGTTATAATATTCCCTTGAGAGTGAGTCATACGAATCTTCATAGCAATATTCCAAATTATATTTATTCAAATTAAGTTTACACAACCCATATCCTCCAAATATTGATATATCATCATATCTATAATTAATAAGATAAAGATTGCTATCTTGGACTTTGAGTTGATTGAAATAGGGTTTAATGGCTGTATAACTATCTATCCCTTTAGCATTTACTTTTTTGTTATAATTAGATGATATATTATACATAAACAGTGGTTCCGCTTGTTTAAAATCTGGAATGTAACTGGGTTGTGCTAACAGATTTCCAAATAAATAAATTATAAATAAATGTAAAATTAAATGTTTCATATTTATAAATATTGAGCTACCTGCAAATTTAATAATTTGCAGGTAGCAATTTAAAAATTAATTACTTGGGTTGTCAGCACACTTATATGAACATGGACTACACTTTACCACGGTGACATAAGACGGTAAAGGAGGTACTTGCACCACTCCTGATGCGCAAGTTTCTATTGGGTTCGGGGTTGTCAGAGAATATGGTGTGACGATTACATTTTTTATAATTGTATTTGTATTTGGATCATAACACATAGTCACATCACGCTTACAACATCCTTGAGCCGTACATGGGCTTTTAATAAATGAGTTAGGAGGATTGATATCTCTACCATCTCCTCCTCCACCTCTCGGATCTTTGTCTTCAGGAGTTATGTAAACATAGCAAATAGAATTGCATGACTGTCTAAAAAATGAAACAGTAAAAACATTCTTAGAAGGATCTTGTGGATCACATACTGAATTTGCACCGCCATACAGACCAAAGAAATGATTTTCAATTTTTGCATACATCAAGTTATCAAACCTTGATATAAAGGCATCTTCATCTGCTTCGCCTGGAGTGCCAAGATAATAGCTTAAGCTATCTACATAAGAGCTGCATGTATGATTCATTAATTGATAATCTGAAGTCACAATTGATGTTGGTCCATTAGAATTATCTTCACAATAATTAACTTTTACATTGAAAGTGCATCCTGGGTATCCAGTTACATTTGTTATAGCAAATATTTGTGATTGTGGTGTGCATCCTGCTGGTAGACTACCCTCATAACAAGCTCCACCAGGATCAAGCTGAGATGCATCTGGATTGTTATTTACTGAACTTGATTCAACACTTTTGTTACAAGCGTAAAATAAAAATATTGATAAAGCAATTAAACAAAAAAATAATATAAACTTAAAATTTTTCATTTTTTGAAGATTTTAAAAATAAAAAAAGATTGCATTCCCTAAATAGATCAGATGTGCATTTCTGGTTTAGTTTATTAGGAGCGAACCAGCATACTCGTAACCTTGTCTAACGACATCTTTGGTGCTTTCATATTTAAGCTTTTTACTGCTCGATTTTATTCGAAGCTATAGTTAATTAATAGCTGCCACTTTATTGAATTTCAGCATTTCTGTTAATTTCAATCAGCGACAACTTGTTTATATCCGCAACTTCCCAATTTCCGCCATTATAAAAAATTTTACAACCCCCTGATTACCAAAAACAACATCCTCCATCAAACATTTATACTCGTTTAATAAACGTCTACCAACTTTCGTTTTTAAACGTGTAAAAACGTTTATTAAACGGCTATCAGCGCCAGACAGGAGCATAACCAGCCAGAAGTAAAGGGATCTGATATTATTGTTTATAGGAAGGTTTTGCATTTACAGGGAAGATAGCTCTTTTTCATATGGATACTTATTAACTCTGTAAATATAATAATAAATCTATCATATGGTTACTCTTGGGCTTAATATTTTTGGAAACAAAATATTGTTTGGTCTGATGGGTGGAAATTTGGGGGTTGCCATATAATATTTTGATTTTTGGGGGTTGGCAGCTGGAGGAGGGGGGGGATTGGGGGGATTTGGGAGATTTGGGTGGTCGATGCAAAATATT
>CALMWS010000370.1 GCA_937870795.1 uncultured Bacteroidota bacterium
AAAAAGATAATGTCCCAACCTGTTACCAATACATTGGTAGGGTAGTAGTAGTTTAGCTGTTTGGGATCATTGAAACCATCAAATACAGAGATGGGCCAAAGCCAGCTCGAAAACCATGTATCCAATACGTCTTCATCCTGCCTGAGATCACTCAAAAGCAGATCGGCATTGCCGGTCTTTTCTCTTGCCAACTTTAAAGCGCTTTCGGCATTTTCTGCTACAAACACTTCTTCATTGTAATACCATGCGGGCACCCTGTGTCCCCACCAAAGCTGTCGTGAAATACACCAGTCCCTGATGTTTTCCATCCAATGGCGGTATAGGTTTTTCTGGTTTTTGGGAAAAAACTCTATGTCATCGTTTTCCACTGCAGCCAGGGCCGGGCCTGCCAATGCCTTCATATCAACATACCACTGCAGAGACAATCTTGGCTCTACAACTGCATTGGTCCGCTCAGACCGGCCTACATTGTTTTTATAGTCTTCAATCTTTTCAATGAAGCCCGCTGCTTCCAGATCTGCAGCAAATTTTTTCCTGACCACAAATCGATCCTCTCCCGGATATATGCCCGCTTCGGCACTCATCGTACCGTCATCATTGAATACATCGACCGTTTGCAATTCATGCTTAACTCCCAAATCAAAGTCGTTGACATCGTGTGCGGGGGTTACCTTCAACGCACCTGTACCAAAATCCATGGTGACATACTCGTCAAAAATAACGGGCACTACGCGGCCAATAATAGGCACGATTACATTTTTGCCCTTCAGGTGCTGATACCTGGGATCTTCCGGGTGCACCGCAACTGCCGTATCACCTGGTATGGTCTCCGGCCTTGTAGTAGCAATGACCACAAAGTCGCTACTGCCTTCAATGGCATATTTTACATGAAATAGTCTGGAGTTTTCAAGACCATAAATTACTTCTTCATTCGACAAAACCGTCTTTGCCTCGGGATCCCAGTTGACCATTCTTTTTCTGCGGTACAACTTACCCTTTTCGTACAAATCCACAAAAACCTTATACACTGCATCAGACCTTACCTCATCCATGGTAAATGCGGTACGATCCCAATCACATGAAGCGCCCAGCTTCTGCAATTGCTGCAAAATGATGCCTCCGTACTCTTCTTTCCATTCCCATGCGTACTTAAGAAATTCCTCTCTGCTAAGATCTGATTTTTTGATGCCACGCTCTCGCAACATCTTTACCACCTTTGCTTCTGTAGCAATGGAGGCGTGATCGGTGCCAGGAACCCAACAGGCATTTTTGCCCTGCATCCTTGCCTTGCGAATGAGCACATCCTGGATGGTGTTGTTGAGCATATGCCCCATGTGCAAAACTCCGGTGACATTGGGTGGCGGTATCACTATGGTGAAAGCTTGCCGCTCATCAGGGGTACTGGAAAAATACTTTTTGTCCATCCAATGCTGATACCACCTTGCCTCTGTTTCGGCCGGACTGTATCTCGCTGAAATCTCTGTCATTTGTATATTTTTTTTGGCCGCTTAATTTTATAAGCAAGCCCCTGCTCTAAACTATTTATATCTTGTCGAAGTATTTGAAGCTCTGACCTGCCTTTATGCTCAACAAGGTTTCGTAAATGAGCTTAATCACATTTTCGATGTCGTTTTTATGAGCCATTTCTACCGTGGTGTGCATGTACCGAAGCGGCAATGAAATCAACACAGAAGGTATGCCCCCACCGGTATAGGCAAAGGCGTCGGTGTCGGTACCCGTAGACCTGCTGGAGGCTGATAGCTGCACGGGTATTTTTTTTGCATCGGCTACGTCCCTTACCTGACGGAGCAATTTGTTGTGTACAGCAGGTGCAAAAGTCAGGACAGGGCCTTTACCACAAGCCAGATCTCCTTCTTTGCGTGTGGTGACCAAAGGGGTATTGGTGTCGTGACACACATCGGTAACAATGGCAACATCGGGTTGAATGGTGTTGGCAATCATTTCAGCACCCCTTAGACCAATTTCTTCCTGTACCGAGTTTACGATGTATAGGGTAAAAGGTAGTTTCTTTTTATTTTCCTTGATGAGGCGTGCTACTTCTGCAATGCAAAAACCGCCAATTCTGTTATCCAGAGCCCTGCCGGTGTAAAATGTATTGTTGATCATGGTGAGGCCATCATCAAAGGTGATCACACATCCGGGGTGAATGCCCATGGCTTCCACTTCTTTTTTATCGGCGGCACCTACATCGATGAATATGTTGTCCATGTTGGGTGTGATGTCCGCCTCTTTGCCGGTGCGGGTATGGATGGCAGGCCAACCAAATACTCCTTTTACCGGGCCTTTGTCGGTATGAATGGTCACCCTCATGGATGGAGCTATCAAATGATCACTCCCCCCGTTTCTGATGACACTGATGTAACCCTTGTCTGAGATGTAATTGACAAACCATGAAATTTCATCTGCATGACCTTCGATGACTACTTTGTATTTTTTTCCCGGATTGATAACAGCATACGCAGTACCGTAATTGTCAAGGTGCCATTCATCAATGTACGGCTTGAGGTATTTCAACCATATTTTCTGCCCTTCCCACTCAAAACCGGTAGGAGAAGTATTGTTGAGGTATTCGTATAAAAAGCCCTCGGATTTTTTATTGAAAAAGGTCATGCTTTTGGAAAATTTGCGCAAAGATCGGCTTTTTTATCGTTTTAGCCAATTTTATTTTGTAATGTGTACATTTTCAGTAGGTTGTATCTACTTGCTTTAAGACTTCATAAGGCGTAATATTTCTTATTCCCAGTTCTGTGGATCTACCCGCCATTCAATGAGCATGCGCACATCGTCTTCTTTTATGTAATCATTTTCATTGGCTACCTGGATGAGTGTGTCATAATTGGTGATGGTCTTGTACACCACGTTGTGCTTCAAAAAATTCTGCCTTGCCTGCTCAAATCCATAGTCGAAAATGGCAACCACTCCTACTACGTTTTTACCTTCCTCCCTCAATACATCCACAACTTGCAGCGAACTCCCCCCCGTAGAAATGAGGTCTTCCACCACCAGAATATCCTGACATGCCGATAAATCCCCTTCAATTCTGTTCTTGCGGCCATGCGACTTGGCTTCCGCCCTCACGTAGGCAAAAGGTACATTCAAAAGGTCGGCCAATAAGGCACCATGCGCTATGCCGGCTGTGGCTACTCCGGCTACGGCATCAAATGAAGGCATTTGGCTACATATTTTTTTGAGCCCTTCTTTTACCAGATTGCGTACCTCCGGATAAGACAAACTTATGCGGTTGTCGCAATAAATGGGCGACTTGATGCCACTGGCCCAGGTAAACGGGTTTTGGGGGCTGAGTTTTATTGCGTTTATTTGTAATAATTTTTCACATAACAACTGACTGGTATTCATAAATTCCTGATTTCGATGAGTCTCAAACAAAGTTACAAAATTTACATCAACGAAGTACAATTGTTGCTGATTTCAAGCACCGACCAGCACCTGTTTACAGCCGCCGAAGACACGCTGGTGGTGGCCTACATGGGCAAGGTAAAAATGCTGATCAATTACATAGATATGTGTGAAAAAAAACCGAAGTTTCATCACCTGGTCATCCATTACAACGATTACAATGAACTAAAAAAAGACTTTTTATCTCTTTTTGAAATCAATGAAGCGGGAGGTGGGCTTATCCAAAATGATTTTGGTGAATTTCTGTTCATATTCAGACGCGGGTTTTGGGACTTACCCAAAGGAAAAATCGAAGCAGGTGAAACCAAAAAGCAGGCAGCTGTGAGAGAAGTTATCGAAGAAACCGGACTCAAAAAGGTTGACCTTATTCGAAAACTATGTGTGACGAAACACACATTTCGAAATCGACTGGGCAAGCGCATCATCAAAAAATCGCACTGGTACCTGATGCACAGCCAAAAGCAAGAGCTCAAACCTCAAACCTCAGAAGACATCGAAAAGGCAGTGTGGATGAAGATGGATGAATTCAGAGCAGAGTGTCATCCGGTTTATGGCAACATTATAGATGTATTGGATGCCCTCGAAAAGGAATACCAGCCCTCTTAACGTTTATTTAGCATTTGGCTTTTAAACGTTTAGGGTCTTGTTTTATCAAAATGAAAACTTTCAATTAAAATACTGCAACATGAAAACACATTTTATTTTATGGCTATTGGTGGGCTTTTGCTTTTCAATCGCATCGGCCCAAGACCAGACAGGCGTGGATTCTACCGGGCTGCCGGGAGATAATTTTAGCCTGCAGGGGGCCTTACAATTGTTTCGCCAGGCAGCTTCTCCTGAGGCCTTCGAAAAGGCACTCAACGATGAGTCCAACCATGTCAACAACCTTGACCTGAATGAAGACGGAGACATTGATTACATCCGCGTAGAGGATCGCTCAAAAGACGAGCTCCACGTGCTTGTTCTCCAGGCGGTTGTGGGTGACAACGATGCGCAGGACATTGCAACCATTGAAATCGAGAAAACCGGCAATGAGGAGGCCATGCTCCAAATCATAGGAGATGAAGACATCTATGGAGAAGAGGTCATCATTGAACCCACAGAAGACAATGATGAAAAAATGGAAGGCAAAGGACCTTCTTACAAGCCCGATGCTCACATGGCCATTGTGGTCAATGTGTGGGCGTGGCCATCTGTGCGGTTTGTATATGCACCCGTTTATCGTCCCTGGGTAAGCCCATTCAGGTGGAGGGTCTATCCGGTAGGCTGGCGTCCATGGAGACCACTTGGTTGGAGGGTATTTCATCCTTTCCATCTGGGATTTCACAGGCATTACACGGTAGTGCATGTGCACAGAACCATCCACGCCCGTGCCATATATAAGCCTCACAGAACCAGCTCTGTTACCGTAAGAACCCGTCATTCTGCGAAAATTGGCAATTACAGGGTCACCAGGACCAAAACAACACACACAGGTCCACGTGGCAATACGGTTACCAAAAAGACCACCACTGTTAAAAAGGGAGGTGAAATCCAGGGCAAAAAAACCACCGTCAAAAGAGGAAGACGGTAATGGTTTGAAATAAAAAAAGGGGCTTGCCCCTTTTTTTATTGTTTAATGGAATTCCATAATTTGTAAATAATATACCCGGATATTATCGCTATGCCAAAACAAGCCAGCATCAGACTGGTTTGTCCGTACAATAAATAGCCCAGCCCAAACAGCAGGCCATAGACCATAAAACAACCGGTAATCATAGCAAGAATTTGGTTTAACAATTTGCCGGTGCCCAACTCGGAGGGGGCTATCAATCCCTTTTCAGTGGCCTTGCTTATGACAGGTTGCCATCCAACCGGATTGGGTTTGATTTTTTGCACAAAATTTAACAGCACTCCTTCAGAGGTAGGTTTCGTGATTAAGGCTATCGCTATCCAACTTACATTGGTAATCATCACACTTATGATAAGTTTTTCGTGGAACTCCAGTCCTCTGGCAAAATCCATTTGTAAGATCAGTGCCAACACAAAAGAAACTACCATGGCCGTAATTTCACTAATGGCGTTCACACGCCACCAGAACCACCTGAGTATAAATAGTAAACCAGTGCCGGCTCCTATCTGCAAGATGATGTCGAAACTTTGTTTGGCATTTTCCATCAGCAAAGCAGCGCCGGCGCCCAAAAACATCAATACAAGGGTGGATACCTGTCCTACCCTTACCAATTCCTTTTGATCAGCCTCGGGCTTGTAAAATCGGTGGTACAAATCGTTGACGAGGTACGAACTGCCCCAGTTGAGGTGTGTACTCAATGTACTCATAAGGGCTGCTATCAATGCTGCAATCACCATGCCCAAAAGACCGGAAGGTAAAAAAGACAGCATGGCTGGAAATGCCAGGTCATTTTTTACATACTGGGGATCCAGTGCCGGAAATTTTGTGGCAATGTCACTTACATTGGGAAAAACAATCAGAGAGGCAAGGGCGATAAGGATCCAGGGCCATGGACGCAATGCATAGTGTGCAATGTTAAACAACAGGGTAGCGGTCACAGCATTGGTCTCATCTTTAGCTGATAACATGCGTTGGGCAACATATCCTCCTCCGCCTGGTTCTGCGCCCGGATACCATGTACTCCACCACTGTACCGCGATGGGAATGATAAACAAACTTATCATCATTTCGTGGTTGTCAAAAGAAGGAAGCATGTCCATCTTTGCTTTTACTGCCTCATGCGCCAATAGTTGGTTCAGACCGCCGATTTCTGGCATGTTCACAATGTAAATACAAGCCCATACCATGCCCACCATGGCCACAATAAACTGAAAAAAATCGGTGTACAATACACCCCTCAAACCACCAAAAGATGAGTATATGACCGTGATGACAGAAACGATCAACACCGTTTCAACCGCACTCATGCCCAATAAAATACCTGCTATCTTGATGCCTGCCAACATGACGGTGCCCATAATCAATACATTAAAAACTACACCCAAATAAAAAGCACGGAACCCTCTCAATAGCCTTGCTTCCGCTCCGCTGTACCTGAGTTCATAAAATTCCAGATCTGTGGTCACTGCCGATCTTCGCCATAATCTTGCATATACAAAAACGGTCAACATGCCCGTCAGCAAAAAGGCCCACCATGCCCAGTTGCCGGCTACTCCGTTGACCCTCACAATATCGGTAACCAGATTGGGGGTGTCGGCAGAAAAAGTGGTTGCTACCATCGAAATACCCAATAGCCACCACGGCATCTTCCTACCCGAAAGAAAAAATTCTGCACTGCTCTCTCCTGATTTTTTGGCTACCGATAAGCCGATGATCAGGGTAATCACAAAAAAGAGGGCAATGATGATCCAATCTGTTTGGCTTAACTGCATGGTTTTGATGTTTGGGTAAAAATAAATAAATGATGCGGCTTTAAAGCCTTTTTTAAAACTTTACCTCACTACTATTTCATCTACAAAAACCCATGGCAGGTTGCCACTACCCGGCATACCCTTTTCTATCGCTTTGTCATTGGGTATTTTAAGCTTCAATGTCGATGTTTTAATGCCTTGAATTACAAGTAAAAGGCTTTCCACATTGCCCTTTAAAGTCTCCTGGGTTTTGATGATATGGATGCTCTGGTCTCCAGCCCATAGACTCAAACTGCCGGCATCGGGAGCATAAATCCACTGCGATGGATTGTGGTAAAATGATATTTCAATGGTGTCGATGGCTTCATTTGCATCCAACGCTATTTCAAAGTCCAAATCCTTTTGATTAAAGCCCAGCCACCCCTCTTTGTGGGAATCGGCCCTTCCTCTCAACCCGTCACATAGGGTGATAGCACCAAATGAACGATACCTGTCGTCTGGCTCCTTTCCCAAAACAATCGTTTTTCCGGCTGCTTTGTGCCAGGTAAATTCAAAGTTAAGTTTGTTTTTTTCAGGCGAGGCAGCCAATGTTGCATTGATGTTGCAACTTTCATTAACCCATAAGCCTCCATTAGTATCTGACACACGCTGACCATTTTTGCTAAGATTTACTTTTTGGTCTTTGCCTTTGGCCCTGATATTGAGTTGAATGCCCTGCCGCTCATGTTGTTTGATTTCATAATACAGCTCGTTTCGTTTATCCGCTGCATTGATGCCCTGGGCTTGCCAATATGTATAATGGTCATCCAATCGGTTGAGATAATCGTTGAAATCTTTTTGGTTGTTGTTACTCCATGCCACCTCTGCCAAAGCTGTCATTCGTGGTAATACCTGATACCAAACCCGTGCCGGACTGTCCATGTATTCGGTCCATACATTACCCTGTGTACCCAGTATGTATTTCCTTTCATCAACAGCAAGATCAGAAGGCACGGGATCATAGCTATACACTTTTTCCAGCGGCAGAAAGCCTCCAATTGCTAATCCTTCATCTTGCCCCTTTGATTGAAGGTAATCGAGGTAACAATAATCTGTTGGTGTCATGATAACATCATGGCCCATTTTGGCAGCAGCTTTACCGCCTTCTATGCCACGCCACGACATTACTGTTGCATTTGGTGCCAACCCACCTTCCAAAATTTCATCCCAGCCGATGATTTTTTTACCGTGCTTATTGACAAATGTTTCAATTCTTCTGATAAAGTAGCTTTGCAGCTCATGTTCATCTTTCAAGCCCATTTTACGGATTAATTCCTGGCAAGCTGCATTGTTTTTCCATTGTATTTTCGGACACTCATCACCTCCGATGTGGATGTATTCAGATGGAAAGAGTGACATTACTTCCGTCAGTACATCTTCCAGAAATTGAAAGGTAGTTTCGGTCGGACAAAAAACATCGTCGAAGACGCCCCAGTCACCTACCACTTCGATGTTGTTTCCGGTGCAGCCGAGCTCAGGGTAAGCCGCTATGGCAGCACTGGCATGGCCGGGCATTTCTATTTCAGGAATCACTTCAATGCCCAGTTTTTTGGCATAGGATACTATTGCCTGAATGTCTTCGTGGGTATAGTAACCGCCATATTTGATATCGTCGTATTTTTTCGGATGATCACCTGCGTGTCCTATCAAAGTCTTATTCCTCCAGGCAGCCACCGTTTGCAGTCGGGGGTATTTTTTGATCTCGATGCGCCATCCCTGATCCTCGGTGAGGTGCCAGTGAAAAACGTTCAATTTGTACCTCGCCATCATATCCAGGTACTCGAAGATAAATTCTTTAGCAAAGAAATGCCTGCCCGTGTCCAAATGCAGGCCCCGGTACCCAAATCTGGGCTCATCACTGATGTTTGCTTTTATGAGGTAGGGTAGACCATCGTATTTTTTGGTAAGCTGTTTTAACGTTTGCAGGCCATGATTCACCCCCGGATAGCTGGCAGCTGTTAAAATGAGATTTCCATTTTTAAATTCAATTTGGTAGGCTTCCTTTGAAAGCGAAGCATTTTTTTGAACCACCAATTGTATTTTTCCCTCTTTTTGAATTTGCAATTCTGGAAAATGCATACCCACCAAATCAGCCACTTCTGTCCAGGCTTCGTTGGGAAGAAAGCCAATGTCCCTCCACGCTACGGAATCTTGCAGCCACTCGATTGAATTCGGCTTTGGGATCAGGCCCGGTTTTTGGGCATGAACGTAGTTATTTGCCCAAATCATCAGTATAAGGGTAATGAAGCGTAAAACAATGGTTTTCATTTTCCTACTTTAGAGCCACAAAATATAAAAACACTTTTAACTGACCGCTATCTTTTTTATTTGAAGCAATGCTTTGATTTTCAATGGATAACCATAAATTTTATGAAGGCATTACGCATAAAAAAATAATTTATACAACTTTTTCAAATATTCTGTACACTATGTATGCTTATTTTGCGTTCCATTTTAAACAAACCAAAACCAAATATGCCAGTCCTCAGGTACGGAGTATTGCTTTTACTTTTCATTTCCTCCTGTACATTTTCTGATAACGATAGCTTTGAACCGGCATATTTAATCCTGTCTGACCCCCAAATTACAGTACGCACAGATGAAGGTGCCCCCGTCAATGGCATTCAGGATGCATGGGTCTTTGCAGACGGACAGTTAATCGGGGTTTTCCCCCTACCAGCCAAGGTGCCGCTGATTACTACCGGCAAGGCTATGCAAATCCAGATCAATGCAGGCGTAAAAGAGAACGCAGACAGAAACATTTCTGCCGAATATCCTTTTTTTACCCCTTTGGTCACAACTTTGACGCCTGAACCGGGTAAGGCTTACACCATTCCTCTCAACTACCAATACAAAGACGAGACTTATTTTGATTTTACAGAAGGCTTTGAAACTTCACTGCACTTACTGACCAACGATCTGGATGGCAATACCGAAACAAGGTTATCTATCACAAATGAAGATGCCGTATTCGGCAATAAATCGGGTTTGGTCAAACTTACCAGAGACAACGATGATGCTGAATTTACGCTTGAAAGTTTTTTAAGCAACAACAACAATAAAAGAGGGGCGGTTTATCTGGAGTTCGACTACAAATCTGAAGAAGTCATATACGTGGGCACCCAACTCAATACCCAGGGTGCTGAGATCCTGCAATACAAAGTATTGTTGCTGCCTACGGATACCTGGAAAAGGGCATACATCAATTTTTCTGATGAAATCTCTGCGCCCAATGTTGTTTCTTACCGTCCGGTCTTTAGGGTAATCTTTGAAGATGACCAGAAAGAAGTTACCAAAACTTATTTCGACAATATCAAATTGGTACACTTCTGACATGGCAAAAAATACCGCTGCTGGCCTCTTTATTTACAAATTCTTCGACATCTTGTCGGCCTTACTGGCATGGGCCCTGTTTTTTGTTCTCAGAAAACAAATAGAAAGTCCGGGGCTGGCTTTAGACAAAATATTTCACGACAATAAACTAATCCTGGGCTTATTGCTTATACCCGGCTTTTGGTTTCTGCTGTACAACCTCATGGACAAGTACCGGGATATCTACAGGTACAGTAGGATCAATGTATTAAAACGCACCTTTGTTACTTCTCTCATTGGCTCTTTGATTTTGTTTTTTGCGGTGCTTTCTGATGACATCACCACCACCCAAAACGGCTTCTTTACCTCATTTATCAAACTTTTCGTCATCCATTTTTCTTTCACTACCTTATTCAGGATGATCATCCTTACCTGGGCCAGCAAGCGACTCAAATCGGGTAAGGTGAGTTACAATACCATCATCATCGGGGGTGATAAAAATGCGGTTGACTTGTACGAAGAAATCACCAGCAAACCTTATTCGCTGGGGCACAACTTTGTTGGGTTTATCGACTCCAACGGCAATTCCAAAAACCACCTTGAAAAGTACCTGCCCAAAAAAGGTAAAATTGCCAACCTTTCTGAAATCATCGAAAGAGAGGGGGTGGAGGAAGTTATTGTAGCTGTAGAAACCTCTGAACACAGCAAGATCAAAGCCGTTTTTGATACCTTGTTTGATTATTCCGACAGACTGTTGATCAAAATTATTCCCGATATGTACGACATCATGTTGGGTACCGTCAAAATGAACCACGTCTACGGTGCGGTACTGATTGAGATCGAACAAGACCTCATGCCCCAATGGGAGCGCGTCATCAAACGAGTGATGGACCTGGTAGTCAGTGTCATTGCTTTGATCATTCTTTCACCGCTAATCCTGTATATTATCATAAAGATAAAAGCCTCCTCATCCGGCCCTATTTTCTATAAACAACCCAGGGTTGGGCTGCATGGCAAGATTTTTAATATTCTCAAATTCAGATCCATGTATGTGGATGCAGAAAAAGCAGGGCCCCAGCTCTCCCATGAAAATGACAACAGGGTTACTCCCTGGGGTAGAATCATGCGCAAATACAGATTGGACGAGATTCCGCAATTTATCAATGTATTAAAAGGCGAAATGGCACTGGTAGGTCCCCGACCCGAACGACAGTTTTACATCGACCAGATTATGAAGGAGGCTCCCCACTACAAACATCTCCTCAAAGTGAGACCCGGAATTACATCATGGGGCCAGGTAAAATACGGCTATGCCTCCAATCTGCCCCAGATGATCCAGCGACTGAAGTTTGACATACTTTACATCGAAAACATGAGTCTTTCACTGGATTTTAAAATCATGATTTATACCGTGATGGTGTTGATCCAGGGCAGGGGTAAATAAAAAAAAACATGCTTTCCCCATTGCATGGGTATTGCCTAATTCAGGTCTTTGCCTATATTTGATTCATTTATCAATCAAAATCTTATGCAATGAATTCAACCCTTTTAACTTTTCTTACAGCCTTGATCCCTCTATTGGTGGGCTTTTTGTATTACAGTCCCAAGACCTTTGCCAATATCTGGATGAAGGAGGCTGGGGTAGAGGCATCCAAATTGCAGTCAGGCAACATGGCCATGATCTTTGGCATGACGTATGTGTTTTCGCTTATGCTGTCTTTTTTTCTGCAATCGATGGTCATTCACCAGTTCCACATCAATTCTATCGTATTCAATGAACCTGGTTTTGGCGATGCCAACTCTCAGGTCATGATGGATGTCAAATCATTTATGGACAAGTATGGCAACAATTTCAGAACCTTTGGCCACGGTGCTTTGCATGGTTTTATTTCTTCGGTTTTTGTTGTTTTACCGGTAGTAGGTATCAATGCCTTATTTGAGCGCAGAAGTTGGAAATACATCATGCTGCATTGGGGCTATTGGGCCATTACGCTGGTACTGATGGGTGGTTTGATTTGTGCATACCAGACCATATAATCGCGATTACATAAAATAAAAAAAGGGGCTTGCCCCTTTTTTTATTCCTCTCTTGCTTTTTTCACCATTGCTCTGACATCAGCCAGTAATTTTTTTGCGTCGTAAATGATGCCGTCTTTGATGGTATAATCTACTCCTCCGGCCCTTACTTCTTCATTGTTTTCATCCAGCTCCGGTGTGCCGGTGCCGTATAGGTATTTGAGATTGATCAGAGGGTTTTTTCGAATCAGTATGATGTCTGCTTTTTTATTGACCTCAATGCTGCCGAGTTCGCGGTCAGCACCCAGTGCTTCGGCACCCTTGAGCGTGGCCGCCCTGATCACCTCCAGTGGATGAAAGCCGGCTTCTCTTAGCAATTCCAATTCACGGATGTAACCAAAGCCATACAGTTGATAAATAAATCCTGCATCTGAACCGGCAGTAACACGCCCGCCCCGATTTTTGTACTCATTGACAAATTTCATCCAGAGTTGATAGTTTTCTTTCCAGGCTACCTCCTGCTCCGTACCCCAATTGAACCAATATGAGCCGTGAGAGACCCTGCTGGGTGCATAAAATTTCCATAAGGAGGGCAGGGTATAGTCTTTGTGCCAATCGGCATTTCGAGCCCTCATGAGATCGCGGTTGGCTTCGTAAATATTGAAGGTTGGGTCGAGCGTAAAGTCGAGCGCCAGCAATTTGTCCATAACCAGCTTCCATCTATCGCTGCCGGGCTGAGCGGCTTGTTTCCACAACTTGCCGGCTTCCTCAAAGCGATGTTGTTCATTGTTGTAATTGTAATCTCCGGGATAATTCTGGATGGTACGATCTTCAAAGAGCGCCTCAGGGAGTCCGTACCAATGTTCCATACTTGTAAGACCCGCTTCCGCAGAAGCCAATACATTCATCCGGGCAACTTCAAGTTGTGCGTGGTGGCAGGCCGACCGCAGTCCAAGCATTTTGTTTTCTCTAAGTGCAGCTGCAAAAATGGTAGGAGGAGCACCAAAAAATTTAATGCCATCTGCTCCTTTTTTTGCGTTCTCCCTTACCCAGGCTACAGCTTCATCTTCAGTGGTGATGGCTTTGTCCCTGCCCTGACCAAAGGTGGTATAACAAAAAATACGGGGGGCGGTGATTTCATTTTTGGCACTTTTTTGTTTGTGGTCCAGGTTCCATTCTATGCCATTGCCACTGCCCGGATCCCGCACCGTTGTGATGCCGTGACCCAGCCATAATTTAAACACGTATTCAGAGGGAGTGCCCTGCGATTTGCCACCTATGTGTCCGTGCATATCCACAAAGCCAGGAAGGGCATACATGTCGCTGCAATCCATCACCTCATCTCCCGCATTTGCTTTGGGCCTCGACTTTTCTTCGATGGCTACACCCGGATAACCTACCATCTTGATTTCTGCTATTCTATTGCCCTCAATGACTATGTCTACAGGGCCATAGGGCGGAGCCCCCGTGCTGTTGATCAGGGTCAGCCCCCTCAATATCAGGCGGTTAAATGGTCCTTTGCCTTCTTTTATTAGGGGAGCACTTTCCACTTGAGCATTGATATATAGATTAATACATATAAAAGATATTATTAATATAAGTATTTTTTTAGCCATACCACCAAATTTTATGCGAAAGATAAGGATTTATCAAGGCGCTGCTGGCACTTTCTTTGGTTAAAGAGGTGAAGTGAATAATTTTATATGGTTGATTTTGATGACCGCCAACAGGTCTCCAACTGCCATTAATCGCTGATTTTTAGGCCTTTTATTGCTTCGATTTCCGTACTTTTGCAGTCCTAATTGAATTTAACCAAATGAAAGCAACCATTTTTATAGCAGGGGCCGGTGGTATTGGCCAGGCAGTAGCGCTTATTATATCTGAATACAATATTTTTCAGGCCGATATTATTTTTGGTGATATTTCTCAAAAAGCCATCGATGATGCCATCTACTTTGTGAAAGAAGGCACTTCTCACCCGGTCCATGTTTCCGGTGTACTCATGGATAAAAATGGCGACTATGACAACCTCGTTCCTGTCCTTGAAAAATCTGATGTTCTCCTCGATTGTCTGCCTGGCAGCCTGGCACCCAAAATGGCGGCACTGGCCAAACAATGCAGCTGTCATTACGCTAACCTCACAGAATACGTTTCTGAAACCAACCAGATCAAATCCATTGCAGAGGATGCAGACACCGCCTTTGTACTTCAAACCGGTCTGGCACCCGGCTTTATCAATGTACTGGCCTGTAAGCTGTACGAACAGTTCCGCGAAAAGTACGACAACGACATGCTGGAGGAAATGACCATGAAAGTGGGGGCACTTCCGCAAAATGCTTGCCACCCGCATTATTATGCCTTTACCTGGAGTCCTATTGGTGTAGCCACCGAATACTTAAAAAATGCCGTCATTGTTGACAACTACAAGCAAACAGAAGTAGCTGCACTGAGTGATACCGAGTCATTGATCATCAATGGCGACCGTTTTGAAGACAATTATACCTCAGGAGGTGCAGCCAACCTACCCGAAGCATTTTCTGGAAAGATCAAAAAACTGCATTACAAAACCCTCCGCCAGCCTGGCCACTACCAATGGGTAAAGAGGCAGCTGGAAACCATTCCGGAAGGCCTCGATAAGATCGCCACGCTCGAAAAAATAATGCTCGACAACATCCCATCGGTTGAAAATGACATGGTGGTCATTTATGCATCTGTCGAAGGATTTGATAATTCCGGCAGAAGGAGAAAAATCGAGAAAGCTTACAAAATTACGCCTGTAGTCATTGGCAAAAGGGCACTCAGAGCCATTCAAACCACCACTGCAGCTCCCATGTGCGAAATGGCTTACATGATGCTGAGTAAAAAATGGAAAGGCCTGATTCAACAAAGTGATGTACCCACTTCTGAATTTTTGAATGGTCCGTTTGTTGCCAGGATCTATGGCAGTTTTGAAGACCATTGATCGCTTAACCAACTCATTTCTTTGCTTTATCTTTGAGTCAGCAAGCCACAATGTTGTGTCTTGCCTAATCGACTTGTGATGAAGCAATGGGTATTGACAAAATTTGGTGCTGCGCGCTCCGTCTTTCAGTTAAAAGAATCAGAAACGCCCAGGCCGGGTCCTGGCCAGGTGCTGATCAAGGTGAGCCATTCAGGTATCAATTTCGCAGATATTGTGGCCAGAAACGGGCTCTATGATGAGGCCCCCAAACCGCCTTGCGTCATAGGTTATGATGTTTCAGGCATGGTAGAAGCAGTGGGCGAAGGGGTGACCGATCTGGTTGAAGGTAGCAGGGTTTTTGCACTTACCCGTTTTGGTGGCTATGCCTCTCATGTGGTGGTGCCTCGCTCGAGTGTAGCCGCAGTGCCTGTCAATGTCAGCATGGAGGAAGCCACAGCTTTGGCTACACAGGCTTGTACGGCTTACCATTGCAGCATGGAGCTCACCCAACTCCATCCGGGCGACGTAGTGCTGGTGCAGGCTGCTGCAGGCGGCGTGGGCAGCATGATCGTACAAATGGCCAAACAACGCGGCTGTTTTGTCTATGGCACCGCCTCTTCTTCCAAGCAGTCATTTTTAAAAGAATTGGGTGTTGACCATGCCATTGACTATACGAAAGAAGATTTTGCCAATGTGATCAAGGCGGGACCACATAAAAAAGTAGATGTTGTGTTTGACAATTTAGGGGGAAGCGAATTTAAAAAAGCCATGTCTTTGATCGGCCCATGCGGAAAAATGATTTGTTATGGGGCTACCGAACAAATCAAAGCAGCTACCAATAAATTGAGCCTCTTGTCACTGGCCTATGGTTTTGGCTTGTTTTCTCCTATTCCGATGCTCATGCAATCCAAATCCATCCTCATGGTCAACATGCTGGTATTGGCCGACAACAAACCACAACTTTTTCAGCACCATCTGGAAGCAGTAGCTTCTTTGGCCGCCGGCGGTAAAATAGTGCCCCATGTTTCCAAAGTTTTTGATTTTAAGGATATTGCCCTGGCCCACGAATTTGTAGAATCCCGTCAATCTACTGGCAAAGTGGCCCTGAGCTGGTCGGAATAATGTCGTTTTGGAGCAATATTTACCCTTTCTGATTTAAGGTTGAATACAATTTGATATATTTGATCATTAAACAAAATGTATGGCCCTCAAAGTCCGGACCCTGTTATTGCTATGTTGGTTGCCTATGGCAATTCAGGCTCAGGTCGATACATGTGGCTGTGAAAAAAAAGAACTCAACACCATCTGCCACCTGTCTGTCAAGGATTTTTGCTACAACGTGGATGGTTGCCAACATACACTCGATGGTGAATTTATGGCAGGCTCTCTTGCCCTCAAATTAAAAAACCCCAAAAACTTTGGTTCCATGGGCATTTCAGAGTGCGGCATCAATATCAAACGCATGCCACCATTTTCGCAGGCTCGCGAAATCGATGATGCGGGCTGTGATATCTTTTTTGTGGGAAGCTTTGCCGTTGATACCCTCAACTACAGGATCAATTCCGACAAAACGTCTGTTCCCAACTTTATGCTGGAAGCCATCCGCTCCTGGTCGATGGCCTGTGACCGGAATCTGGTGGTGGTGGCGCAGGCAGAAGCAAAGCCCTGGGGCTATGTGGTGCAAAATAAAAATGTCAATCCCAATACGGCTATTTCTGACCCATCCAAGTTTTCTATCTTCAACGGCATCTTCGGCAGCTTGCAGGAGTTTAAACAGGGTGGCACTTACCAGGGTGTCATTACCCAACAACCATCAACTGGAACGGAAATTTTAGCCAAGGATGCCAACGGCAGACCAACTGTTGCTTTTGATGTGGCTACCAAAGATCTGATTCTCGGAGATATTGGCATCCTTTGCGGCATTGCAGGCTTTTTATCCAATGGCAACCAGATTCGCTCCAGCAACGACAATGATATTCTGGCCGGAAATATCTTTGCCCTGGGTTGTAAAATCAACCAGGGTACTAAATTTACGGAGGACGTAATTTACAAATGTGAGGGCGAAATTTTTACTGCACCCAACGGCCTCGTTTTTCAACAGCCGGGCATATTCGTGGATAAATTTGTTACCGACAAGGGCTGCGATTCACTGCACTACACCAAAATTTTAGACTACAAAAAATCGGTCACCTATTTTGATAAATTGCAATGCAAAGGAGACAGCAGCAGCTACCAGATAGGCAATTATACTTTCAATGAAAATTTTCCTACGGGTACGGCTTTATTTACTGATGTCCATGGCTGTGATTCCGTTATCAACGTAAGGCTCAACTATTTTGCCAATACGAGCTACACTTTTGCTGATACAGTATGCGCAGAGTCGGGCTTTATCTTTAGCGCGGGACCGGAAATCTACAGCCTCACCAAGCCCTCAGGGACTACCCACATCAAAAATGTTTTGGGCTGCGATTCTGCCATTCATGTAAATATCCTTTACATCCACGCGGATTCTACTACCCTTGCCGACACCATTTGTTATCACGATTCTCTCTTGTACAACAATGAATACCTTTTTCCAGACCAAAAGTACAAGTTCAGGTACCCCTCAAAAAATCCCTGTGACTCTATAGTAACCATTTTTTTGGAATCCTATAATAAACCGGATTATGAGTTGGAAAGCCCCATCGTCCTTGACCTCTACGGCGGCCACCAATTTCAAAACAAAGTGGATGAGCCCCTGGAAATTGAATGGCAAAATGACCCCGGACTGAGCTGCCTCAATTGCCCCAATCCTTATTACAAACCGGTCGAATTTTCAGAGTTGCTCCCGGGCAAAATTATCGATGGCTTTCAGTGCCATTATCCATTTGGCATTGAAGTAGGGTATAAGTGTGATCCCGTCCTGCCCAATATCATATCTACTGCCAGCCAGGGCGTGGAAAGTGAATTCAGGTGGATAACCCAGTGCCCGGTCAAAAATTTTACTATGCGCATTTATGACAGGTGGGGCAATGTTATGTTCCATAGCAGCGATGCTGCTCTCGGCTGGAATCCTACCCAGGTGGTTCCCGGCGTTTATACCTACGTCATCGAATTTGAAGACATCGTTGGTCCGCAGTATAAAACCGGGGATATTACGGTAGTGAGGTAAACTTACTTCTTGATTAAGGAAAATACATAAGCCAAAATCAACACGAGTGCGCATCCTATGGCATTCAACCAGAGGTAGCCAACCCAATCCATGTAAAAAACACCGATCACGGCAGCTTCAGTTAGGACAGCGGCGGGCAGGATGTGTTTCGCCTGTATGCGTTTGAAGTAAAAGCCGGCTAAAAAGATGCCCAGGATGGTGCCGTAAAACAAGGATCCCACGATGTTGACAAACTGAATCAGGTTTTCAAAAAGACTGCTGATGTTGGCAAAACCGATGGCAATGGCACCCCACAAAATGGTCATGCCCCTGCTGAAACCCAGGTAATGCTGGTCATCTGCTTTCGAATTGTAATTGCGTTTGTATATGTCTAAGGTGGTACAAGAAGCCAGCGCACTCAATTCAGAGGAACTGGATGACATGGCAGCACAAAATATGACTGCCAGCAGCAAGCCTACCAACCCTTTGGGTAGGTACGACAAAACAAAATAAATGAATACGTAGTCCTTGTCATTTTCTTCCACACTGGCATTATTGGCCTTTACCAGGGCCTTAGCCTCTGACCTCAATTTTTTCTCAGCATTGTTGAGCGTCAAAATCCGGGCCTGGGCATTGGCATCAGCGTTGCCGTTTAGCAGCAAAGTTTTGCGCTCATTAAACAGGCTGTCATAGCGGGCTTCCAAAGCCAAGATTTGTTCTTTGTAAGGTCCCTGTCTGGTATTTTCCAGCGCCGGTTGATTGAAAAACAATGGGGCGGGTTGAAATTGAAAAAACACATAAACCATGATGCCACACAGCAGGATAAAAAACTGCATGGGCACTTTAAAAAGTCCGTTGAATACCAAACCCAGCCTGCTTTCTTTGATGCTGTTGCCGGAGATGTAACGTTGTACCTGACTTTGGTCGGTACCAAAATACGCGAGGGCCAAAAACATACCTCCCGTGATGCCAGACCAAAAAGTATACCTGCTTTCTACATCAAAAGAAAAATCCACCAGCTTCATCTTGCCATCCATGCCCGCAATGCGGAGTGCATCGGTAAAATGAATGTGTTCCGGAAGACTTTTGAGGGCCACGGTAAAGGCGGCTGCCATGCCCAGAAAAATCACAAACATCTGCTGCTTTTGGGTTACTGCTACCGCTCTTGTACCCCCACTCACGGTGTACAAAACCACGAGACTGCCCGTGATGATGTTGAGCGCGGTGAGGTTCCAGCCCAGGATGGTGGAAAGTATGATCGAAGGGGCATAAATGGTGATACCTGCCCCCAGTCCCCGCTGGATCAAAAACAAAACTGAAGTCAGTACCCTGGTGTGTTTGTCAAAGCGGTTTTCGAGGTATTCATATGCCGTGAAAATTTTTTGCTGGTGGAAGATGGGAATAAACGTTGCGCATATAATAATCATGGCTATTGGTAGCCCAAAATAAAATTGCACAAAGCCCATGCCATCGTGAAACGCCTGCCCTGGTGTGCTCATAAAGGTAATGGCACTGGCCTGGGTAGCCATTACGGATAGACCAATGGTCCACCATTTTACTTCCTGTTTTTCTTTGAGAAATTCATCGGCGGTCATTACTTTTTTACCGGCTACATACATGCCGTAAATAATGATGAAGGCCAACGTACCCGCCAGCACCAGCCAATCTTCCAGCGCTATGGTCATGCCGTAAAATGATTCATCAGCCAGATAAATATCACCACATACAAGGCATTTACAATCAACAAGGCAAGGTAGATTTTATTCCAGTTTTGGATTTTCATGGCTTGATGTCTTTGCCCAGCGAAACCATATTGGCAAATATCCTGTAGGCACCCGCAACACCCGCTGGCAACTGACGGAACCAGCTGTAGCCAGTGTATATAAAGTTGCCTTCTCCATATTTGGCAATGAGCATGCCCCCATCTCGGGCATCTTCACCCGGATCGTTGCACGATAGGATAGGAGTATAAGCGGCATCCCACTCACTGGCAAAATACAAGCCACGCTCCTGAACCCAACCTTCAAAATCTTTTTCTGTGATTTTATTGGGGTAATTCAACACTTCGTGTTCAGGATGTAAAAATCGAACCGGTGCCTCTTCTACCGTTACCCTTTCTCTGCCAATCTTAAGAGGGTATGGCCCCAAATTGGCACCCACAGTCAAGCGATTGTTGGTATTGTATTGCACAATCACATTGCCCCCCTGCCTGGCGTATTCCAGAATTTCTTTTTGCTTAAATTTTAAATCTTCATTGGTGTTGTATGCCCTTACGCCCAGAATTACGGCATCGTATTGATTCAGTTGGTCACCTCTAAGCTGGGCCGCCTCTATTTCATCTACGATGTATCCAATTTGTCTCAGACTTTTGGCCACCTCATCACCTGCTCCGGGAATATAGGCAAGTCTGTTACCCGCTTTTTTGATGTCGAGCCTAACCAAACGTGTTTCGGCAGGCATGTAAACCAGCTGTGTGGGTATATGGTCATAACTGATGGTGATCAATTGTTTGTTGTAAATGTTGCCATTGATTTCGGCCTCTGCTTGCAGCGTCAACTCTCCACTCGTAGCGGGTGGACTCACATCAAATTCAAATCTCTGTTCCGCATTTTTTTCAGCTATGTCAAATTCATAATAGGCAGGACTTACACTCCAGCCGTTACTCACCGGCAGCCTTACCTTTCCTTTTTGATTGGCAGCTCCTGCTTTTACACTTACACTCACTTTTCTGGTGTGATTGTCTCCAAATACAATCACCTTTTCGCTGAAATTGACGGAAACTTCAGGTGTCACCTCAAATGGTCTGTAGGTTTCGCCATCTTCCGGACTGTTGTACTTGTAAGCCACCGGCCTGGTGATGGAAAGCGCCTGACCATTGAGCTCAAAATCAAACTGCACCATGATCTGGCGCGGGGTCTCCGGCAAGCCAATCCACTCTGCCTGATCTACCTTGTACATGCCCATGCTGCCTCTTTCGTTGAGCCAGTACGCATTGGTGTGCCATGCATTGGTGGGTACGGTAAAAGAATAGGTTTGCAGATAGGTTTCATTGTCACCCAGTTCTTTCATAACCAGGGTATCTTTTCCGGCAGGGTGTAAGGCAATCCTTTTTAATATGGCCTTACCCGGCAATCTTTTGACCACTTCGATGTCAGTTTTGATCACCTCTCCTCTTACCGCAGTATGAGCAGAGGCAATGGCTTCTGCATAAAGGCCCAGACATTGTAAAATAACGTCGTTGATTTCCTTTGTTTTTCTTTCCCTCCAGAATTCATCCTTCAGGCCAGCTATCAGGTTCTTTGCTTTGAGCAACTCAGCTACCGATTTTTCCGGATGCAAAAAGTCGTAGTTTTTCTGAACGCCATCCATGATCTTGAGAATGGCAGCCCCGCCTTCTACCCGGGTCCACGTAGTATTGATGCCTTCAAATAGATTTTCTGTGTTGGTGGGCTTGCTGCCTTTCAACAATTCCAGGTACTCAGATTGATTGCCCCTTGTGCCGGTATTGCCAAAGCCCTGGCATTTGTGTTTACTTCGGGATAGAGCAGAAATTTCTGTATTGGACTTGCCCAGTAATGGATAGTAACTGCCTACCTCAAAGCTCAGCAAATGACTTTTATCTGCCTTGTTGAAAGCTTCCTGACTGCCGAAGAAAAACCACGAAACGTTGAAAAACAACCGGGACGCCTTCCATGGAGCTACGTGACTCAGTTGATCTTTGTAGGCATTGGCATCCGCAGCCTTTTCAAACAATTCATGGGCAAGCATGGCCGATGCTGTATGGTGGCCGTGTGTAGTGCCACTGGTGCGGTGATCAAAACGATTGATGATCACGTCTGGCCTGGTTTTGCGAATGGCCCAAACCACGTCGTGTTTTACTTGTTCATTGTCCCAGATGGAAATGGTCTCTTCTGCATTTTTGGAGTATCCAAAATCATTGGCCCTCGAAAACATCTGGTTGCCACCATCGATCTTTCTGGCCTGCAATAATTCCTGGGTGCGTATTACCCCCAATAGCTCTTCAATTTCAGGACCAATCAGGTTTTGCCCGCCATCCCCTCTGGTGAGCGACAAATAGGTGGTATGTGCATTTACGCCATTGACCAAATGCGAAATCAGTCTGGTATTTTCATCATCAGGGTGTGCCGCAACATAAAGTGCATTACCCAAAAAATTCAGACGCTCAATGGCCTTGTAAATTTCACCGGATGTGGGTTTGGCAGGTTGTTGTCCGTACAATTGCCATGCCAGCCCTAACCCAAATACAAAACAAATCAGCCTTTGAAAATTGTGTAATCTTTGCTGCGCCATATCTTTAAATATATAAAATCTTTAATGTATGCAATGATAATGAATCTACTGCACAATTGTTTCAACAATCAAGAGATTTTTGAGGCTAACGGTACTGTTAAAGCGATAAAAGATGCCGTTCAATGACGGAGGCAAAATATTTGTGCTCCAGGGACAGCACCCTTTTGGCAACTTCATCTGCATGGTCATGAGGAAAAACAGGGCAAATGGCCTGGAAAAGTATCTTGCCTTCATCGTATTTTTCATTGACCAGATGGATGGTCATGCCACTCTGTGTTTCACCATCCCTTACTACTGCTTCGTGCACAAAATGGCCATACATGCCTTTGCCGCCATACCTGGGCAAGAGGGCAGGGTGGATGTTGATGATGCGGTTTGCATACTTTTCAATAAGCGCTTCCGGAATTTTTTTAAGATAGCCTGCCAGGATAATGGCACCTATTTTGTGCTCATTCAATAGGCCGGCAAACGAATCAGTGGCCAACTCGCCTTTTTCGTGGATGTAGTAGGGTAGAGCATTGTCCCTGGCATGCTGAATGACGCCTGCATGGGGCTTATTGGTCACGATGAGTGACACGATTATATTTTCATGCCCGCGAAAGTATTCAATGATTTTTAATGCATTGGAACCCCCACCGGAGGCAAATATGGCAAGCTTTATTTTCACTTCAACGCGTCGTACCTCGAAGCCAGCGAAGGCGAAGTGAGGGTCATCAATGCCCTTAGTTTGGCCTTCTGCCCGGTATCGGCTGCTTTAAAAATCTCCACCAGCTCATTGAACTTGGCATCTCCAAAAGATTGAAGAAAATAGGAATAAGGATAGGCCTGGTTGAGATCCTCAATCAAACCCAAACTGCTCAACAATACGGCCCTGCTTTTTTCAGCATCCTGCCACATATTGTCAAGGGCAAGTCTGTGGTATTCATAGATTACCTGACGGAAGGGCCTTAGCCTTGGACTTTGGATGTTTTCAATCAAAAAATACTTGGAACGCCCATTGACACCTACGTTTGACCAGCTGGGATCATCTCTTTTTGTGCCGTTGGGCAAATTCTGAAATACATCGCGCGCTGCCTGAAAATAATCTTCACCTCCGTAAAGAGAGAAACTGTCGTAATCATAACCAAGGGTCAAAAAAGCATAAAAACTAAGCGTGCTGCTCAGATTGTCAAAAAATGAACGATCACTGCGCTGTATGGGCTGACCCGGCAGATAGGTGAAGGTCACCGACTTGTCCTGGATGTTGATCATTTGGGTTTTATAATCTGAATTATAAACCGGCCTGCTGGTTTTTAGGGTAATATCTGCCAAAAAGGTAGAACTGCTCAACTCTTCTGTAACGGTAATTTGTACACTGCCCTCAATTTTTTCTACCTCGGTATATTCATGGTCGGTCCATCGGGTCTTGTTGAAAAAATCTTTTACATCTGTTTCCATTTGGCGATATACGGATGGATCCGTTTTTAGGTTTACAGGAATCACAACCTTTACATCAAACTTTAATTCCTGTGCTTGTGCCGGATGCAGGCAAATGACAATAGCAATGAGTGGTAGAATTATTCTGTACATGACTTTATAACGCTAAGATGGCATCGATAATATCCACGGCCACCATTTCTTTTGATTTTAATGATAATTTTTCATGCCTTCCTCCTTTGTAAACGAGGCTTACCTGATTGGTGTCAACCCCAAAGCCGGCACCCTCATCTCTGAGTGAATTCAAAACTACAAAATCCAGGTTTTTCTTGACCACTTTCTGGCTTGCATTTTCAATTTCATTTTGGGTCTCCAACGCAAAGCCAACTAAAATTTGATTTGCTTTTTTTCTCTGCCCCAGGCTCGCTGCTATGTCGATGGTTTTTACCAACTCAAGCTGTAGGGTGGTGCCTTCTTTTTTTATCTTTTCATGCGCTACCTCAGCGGGTGTATAATCCGCCACCGCGGCTGCCCAGATTACGATGTCCTGTTGATCAAAAATGCCATCACAAGCCTCATACATCTCTTTGGCCGAAACTACATTGACCACTGTCAATCCGGCAGGAATGGTAATTTTTACGGGACCCAATACCACCGTTACTGCTGCGCCCCTTAAAGCCGCTTCCCTGGCCAAAGCCAAACCCATCTTGCCACTGCTGTGGTTGCCAATAAACCTTACGGGATCCAGATGTTCGTAGGTTGGGCCAGCTGTGATCAGTACATTTTTGCCCTTCAGATCTTGCTTCTTTTGAAGAAAACGAGTGATATGCTCGTGGATTTCTGCCGGTTCTGCCATGCGTCCTTCACCCGTGAGACCACTGGCCAGTTCGCCGTAACCCACAGGTAACAACAAGTTGCCATAAGCCTGCGCTCTTTTGAGATTTTCTTTGGTAGATGGATGGTGCCACATGTCGAGGTCCATGGCGGGAGCCAGCATAACCGGACACTTGGCGGATAGATAGGTAGCCGTGAGCAGGTTGTCTGCCAGGCCATTGACCATCTTACCGAGGGTGTTGGCGGTGAGAGGAGCTATGACCATGAGGTCAGCCCATAAGCCCAACTCTACATGATTGTTCCACGTTCCGTGGGCAGACAACTCCGAATCAACCGGGTTTTTGCTGAGGGTAGAAAGGGTAAGGGGAGAGATAAATTCACCAGCAGCAGCTGTCATTACACAGCGGACTTCATAACCTGCCTTGATCAGCAAGCGACAAAGTTCTGCCGATTTATAGGCTGCAATGCTTCCGGTAATTCCCAGAAGAATCCTGGGTGCTCTCTGCCCGGTCATTAAAATATCAGGCGTTTTCTTCGTCCCTGTACTTCATTACAAGTTCGCCATTGAGGTACTCCTCTGTGGCTATGATGGCCGGGTTGGGTAACCTTTCATAAAACTTGGAAATTTCGATTTGTTCCTTGTTTTCGTGAATCTCTTCAATGGTATCTGATGTGACAGAAAATTCCTCCAGCTTGGTGTGCAACTCTCTCTTCAGCTGGTTGCTGATTTGATTGGCCCTTTTTGAAATAGCCACCAATGCTTCAAACATATTGCCCGTAGGTCTTACCATATCTTTGATGTTCCTGGCTTTTACATTGGGATCCAGATTCTGCACCTTGTTCTTTATATCTGTCATGCTTTGATTTTTTTAAGGTTTGTCAAGCTTTTTTCGTAAATTTCTTTTATCTCTTTGTTGAGCTTTCTGTCTTTGAACTTATCCATGTATTTTTTGCAGTGATCTATGGTTTCACTGTAGCGCTCTTCTCTTTTTTCTTCAATGCTGTTTTCTGCCAGTTCAAAGCTCGATTTAACCAACAAATATTTGGCTTCGGTCTCAAATGCTGAACCTGGAAAATCCTTGAGCAGGATCTCAAATGATTTCACAGCTGATTGGTACTGCCCCAATTTATAATAAAGCAGTCCTTGCTGGTGCGCTTTCTTTTCCAGTTTTTTGCGCATCTCATCCATCAACTTATTACACTCGGCTAACCGTTTGCTGTCAGGGTACTTGTTGACAAATGCCTGCATGGCATCGATCGACTTTTGCGAATAACTCTGGTCCAATTTGTAGTTGGGCGACAATTTGTAATGCGAATAGGCCGCCATGAAATCAGCTTCTTCCTTGTTCTTACTGTTGTAAAAAGTAGATACAAAATTGGAAAAGTAATGAGAAGCGGTAATGTACTCTCCGGTATGATAGTACGTGTAGGCTATGTTGAAAAAGATTTCTTCTGCCTCCGTTTTTCCTCTGTAATACTGTACAGCCAATTCGTACAAAGTTTGGGCAGATACCCATTCTTTGTCCTTGTAGTACTCGTTGGCCTTGTTGAGTATGAGCTTGGGATCGTTGCTGGTACGCACACGCTCAAACTCAGTTGAGCATGAAGACAAACCCATAATAACCCCAATCAAAAGGGTTAAAATTCCAAATCCCGGATATTTCACGTAATAATGGTTAAAATAAGTGTGCAAAATTAAGCATAATACCCGAAAACGCCAAATAAATGAATACGTTGCCTTGAAAATCAGGATTTTATTGTTAAAAAAAACCTAAAATCCTGATTTCACCCAATATTATTTGCTTTTTGACTATTGAACAGCGCCGTTTTTCACCCAACAAGTCAGTTGGTCAATCACATCCTGCTCAAGTTTGTCGGAACCCTGGGGCATGGGCTTGCAGTCGTGATAAATGGTACAAAGCGCATCGCCATTTACAAATTCATCTTTTACTTTTGAATAAGTACTCAAATCAATGCCTTCAGCTGCGGTCTTACTGTCGTGACAGCCACTGTATGCACAAGAACCATCTACGATGGACTTTACTGCCTTAGTATAGGTGTTTTGATCGGTACTGATGCCACTGCAATCTACATTGTCTGTGTAAGAGGAGGTGTTGTCTTTGTTGCAGGCTGCCATTAAAAGCCCCATGGTCAAAAGGGCAAAAAATCTTTTAGTCATTTGTAATTCAATTTTACGTGATAAAGTTACTAATTCAACGACGTAAATTTTATTTTTTGTACTCTCGAAAACCTGAAACAGCCGTTTTATGTCCCCATTTGGATTTACTTTTTGAATGCAATGCCGGTGTCTGATTTAGGCAGTTTCGTATGCTTCTATGGTACAGTGTATTAGCAAATTTACCTCATATTCAATTTTTTAAATTTAAGATCTTCGATTGTAAATGATTTGTTTTCACCATTGTTTTATTAAAAAGTATATTTGCATACATTTTACCTCTTTGTACTATGAACCGTCTATGTAATCATTGGTTTTTTACTGTTCTTTTTCTTTTATGCTCACCATCACTCAAGGGGGCCCAATGGTTTGTTTCTCTTTCCGGCAACAATGCAAATCCCGGCAGCATTTCTTTGCCATTTAGAGATGTTCAAAAGGGCTTGGATGTTATGGGGCCTGGAGATACCGTATGGGTCAGGGCAGGCGTATATACAGAAAAACTGGTATGGAAAACTTCGGGTTCATCATCACACAAATCGCTGCTTTCCGCTTACAGCAATGAGACTGTGGTGTTGGATGGCTCCACTTCTTCCAATCTGGCCATGATTTACATTGATTCCAAATCTTTTTTCACCATCCGTAAGTTGACCCTCACCAACAACTTCATGCAGGATGCAGAGGGCATTCACATCGTAGGCACCGCCCAGGACATTGCCATCGAATCATGCAAAATCAACCACATCGGCTGGACCAGCAATGCCAACGCCGATCCCTACAGTGTTTCTCCCAGCGGCCAGTCGCACGGCATCATCATCAATGGGCGTACCGTGCAGGGCATTTCAAACGTTGCCATCAGGCATTGCCATCTGAGTGATCTCATCACCGGCAACAGTGAAGCCCTCACCCTCGTGGGCAACGTCAATGGTTTTGATGTGAGCCACGATACCATCCACCATACCAAAAACATTGGCATCGTGGCCGCAGGACATTATGCCTGGGCCGTTGATCCGGGCGTGCCGGCTTCTCTCAACCAGGCTAGAAATGGAGTGATCAGTCATAACCTCGTATATGAAAACAGGCGATTCTCCAATGTAGATGCTCCCGCCGGTATTTATGTGGATGGTGGTAGAGACATCCAGGTCTTTGACAACGTGGTGTACAACAATGGAAATGGCTTGTCTTTGGGCTGTGAAAATGGGGGAGCATCTGTAGCAAGCTTTGTTTCCTTCTTCAACAACAGGGTGTATCAAAACGACAACCACGGCATTGTGTTTGGTGCCAATGCAGGACAGGTTAAAAAATGTATGCTGAGAAACAACACATTTTATCATAATGGTACCATTCAAAACTGGACAAGCGAGGTCTCGCTTCAAAAAACCGATAGCTGCCAGATTTTGCAAAACATCCTCCTTCCATTGTCAAACCTTCATTATGCTGCTTCCATTTTTGGTTATACCACCACCCAATTGACCTTCGACAATAATCTCGCATATCGTTATACCGGTTACCAGGGCGACCTTATTTACACAGGCAGCCCTACGCAATTTACAGCTGTCAACACCCTGATAACAGATCCTCAAATGGTCAATCCGGGTACCTTTGATTTTGGCTTGCTCGATGCCTCTCCGTGTATCAATGCAGGGCTTGCAGTCTACGGCATCCCTGCACAAACCGATGCCCTGGACAATGCCAGGCTGGTCAATGGCAATATCGACCTCGGTGCCCTCGAAAATACAGATGGAGGCTGCCCTTCTGTCCACACCGTTGGCAGTGGGCAATTGTTGGATGGCATTTTTACGGCTTCACAAAAAGTAATTTTTGCTTCCAATGCATCCCCGGTTGCACCCATGGTGGTCAAGTGCCCCAATGTACAAGTCAACAGCCCCCTTACCCTGCACACACTTTTATCGGTTCAGAACACCGGCTGCAACTAAGTGATCATGGTTGCTCTTAATTTTTTTCCACACTGGCCTTGTCTATGGTGTGTCCAAAAAACAAGGCATTGGCAAAGACCCTGAAGCCACCCCACCAATAACCCCTGAAAAGCAGGTTGTCTGCAAAACAAATGATGGTGCCATTGCCCTGACCAAAGACGGCTGCTGCAGGACTGGACTTGATTTTTTCTTCCAGGCCTTTAGGACAATAACCCGACAGCAAAGGCGACGTTTCTGTATAACGGATGGGTATAGCAAAGGTGTTTTCTGTGCCCTTGAAAATTTCTGTGTCTTGTTTGAATAAGGCCAGCTGCGCATCCGGCAGTCCATAACACAACGGATGGCTCAGATCTGCTGTAGCGTTAAAGATGGCTCCGGCCAATACCCTGGCTCCATTGATTTCGCCAAGTTGTGCATAGGGCATGTCTTGTACCTTGGGCTTGTCGGCTTCAACGGTATTCCACTTGATCCAGTTTTTATTTTTTAGAAATTCTATGGCCTTACCCATGGCTATGATTCGCCCTCCCTTTTTTACAAAGTCCTCCATTTTTTTTACAGCATTGTCCTGCAAGTCACTGTAGCTACCATCAACCAGCACCAGCGTATTGTATTTTTCGAAATTGACCTTGCCTACATCTTTTTTATCTACCATGGTCGTGGCTATGCCCAGGCGCTGGTCCATGTAATGCCACAATTCTCCGGCATCGTACGCAGAAATGCCCTGACCCACCAGTGTGATGACCTTGGGCTGCTCTGCATTGCGGAGTGATGGGTGACCCGCCGATAGGCCATCTTGTTGCATGCCATCCATTATGCTTTCCACATTTACCATGTTTTTTGTTGCCAGGGCCTGGATGATTTGGCTCAGGCCTTTTTTGTCTTTGTTTTGGCCACCGGTAGGTATCAGCAGAGAACCGGCGCCCAGGTACACGCTGCCTCCTTTGCCTGAATATGAAGCGGGCTTAGTCAATACCCTCACGTTAATTTTTTTCTGTAGAAGTTGATACAAAAATGCGGGGGCATGGGCTTGCTGCCATTCTACAGCATAAGCCACAGCATTTTCTTCACATTGACTTTGAACCGCATCAGTGGGGCTCATTGACAGCAGTGTGGCGTGCTGGCTGCATTGTAGAGTTTGCTCTTTATTTAATGCGGCATATTTTACATCATAGGCCAGTGGTAGTGTCCACGCAGATACATCATAAAAAATACTATCTTGAAAAGTCGTGACTTTTTCAAAAAGGGTCTTGATGAGCTTGCCTTGTTTTTGCCGTATGGGTACCATATAACTGAGGCCTTTTTCATAGTGCTGACCGCCTGTGTCAAAATCCCGGTTAATGGTGTACACATCAATTTGATGCGCCCTCAGCAGATCGATCATTTGCACACACTTTTGTACATCAGCATCGCTAAAAAGATAGGCTTGTGTGCTTTCTTTTGCCATTTCGCCGGCCAGGTCTGTATAAAATTGTTTTTTGTATGCGTGTAATTTTTCCTTCATTGTCAGACACGCTTTTTGAGTAGAAAGCGACGTCACCACCTGATTGCGGATGGTAAAGGGAAACGACAATGGCCCGTTGGCACTTTCCTGCAAATGCCCTCTGGATGAAGCCTGCTCAAACAAGATACCTATAGCACCATGGATGTCTGGGTACGTGGACCCCTTGCCGTAATAAAAATCATCATAGCCTTCTTTGCTGTAATACAATGAGCCAATGGAATCCAGCGCGCGGGCGTGGTAATTGGCAATCAACCCCGTTAATTCCTGATTGGCAGCCGGGGTGAGGGCATTGGTCCTCGAAGGCACGCCGGGCTGAAAAAAGAAGGTGGCATTGGTGCCCATCTCGTGGTGATCGGTGAGCACATTGGGCTTCCAGTCGTGAAATTGTTTGACCCTGGCCCTGGACTCTGGCTGTACCAACAGCAGCCAGTCGCGGTTGAGGTCAAACCAGTAGTGGTTGGTTCTGCCTCCCGGCCATACTTCATTGAATTCCCGGCTGGCACCATCTGTGACCAGGTTTTTTCCTCTATGACTGTTGACCCAAGCCGAAAATCTCTGCATGCCATCAGGGTTGTAACAGGGATCCAGAAGGATGTAACATTTTTCTAAGGTGGCGGCGACCATCTCACTTTCTCCTGCAGCAAGGTAGTAGGCTACCAGCATGGCAGCATTTACACCACTGGCCTCATTGCCGTGGATGGTATAGCCCTGGTATAAAATCAGGGGCAGTTGTGAATGGTCTGCCTGGGCTTTGGTCACATCCGTTTGATCTGCACTCATCTGTTGAATCTGATCTTTTTTCGCGAGATTAGATGGACTGCTGATGTGCAGGGTGATGAGGGGCCGATTTTCATGGGTCCTTCCATATTCTGTATAATCTACCCTGTCAGATTCAGCGGCCAGCAATTTCAGGTAGCCTACCAATTGGTCATGACTCACATGCCATTCTCCTACCTGATATCCCAACCAGGCTTCAGGACTGGTAATGGCAGCATTGTATTTGATGTTGGGAAGGTAATAGGAGATGTCCTTTTTGAGCGAGCCGTCATTGGCCTGGGCCATCAGGAAATTGCACATTAAGACAAAGGACAACAGGCTAGTGGTTTTTAATTTTTTAATCTTCATTTTGGTACGACTTTCATTCACCATTGGCGAAAATAGGATTTTCAGTGGTTATGTCACCCTGAATTGACCATGGTGCAGTTCTTTGCTGTCATTTATATGAGAATAAATTGAAACGAGCCTCGATATCGCCAAACATTTAAATCCTTTGTAACCAGGGTCTAAATGATTGTAACATATAATTTATTGTAAATTGTATGTATCTGATATACAGTTAATAATAATTTTAACACTTCTTTAATTTACTTTTTCACCGATCTTGTAACTTTTTCGCACGAAATTTGTCTTGTTAAAACAAATCATAAAAAGTAAAAATGTCAACTTTCAGAATTCTTGTATTCGCACTCTTTACCCTTGTTGGTTTTCAGCTATCGGCACAAAAGACCCCTGTGAAACCCAAAAAACAAGGTGTCCACATGACTTTTGAAAAAGAAACCGTCGAACTCGGCAGGATGAAAAAAGGGGATAAACGCACCTTCGACTATGTATTTACCAACACAGGTACAGAAGTCATAGAAATTGAAATCGTTTCAGGCTGCGATTGTACCACTCTCGACTGGACGCGTAAGCCCATCAAACCGGGAGAAAAAGGTAAAGTAAACGTCATCTTTGACTCCAAAGAAAAAGAGATGACCGAAAAATCGGTTGATGTTGATATCTACCTCAAAAACAAAGACCCCAAGACCAATTCACAAATCCTGAAAATCCTGAACTATACCTTTGAATTGTATAAATAGGTGATGACTATTTGATAGGATAAAAAGGGGGCAATGCCCCCTTTTTTATTTCGTCACCCAACTTTATGACTGATGTCATAAAATTCTCCGTTTTGTTTTCCTACCTTTGCCTCGCTATGCAGTTTCGCAAAGTCATATCATGGACTATGATCACATTGGTCACCTTCCTTTGCTTTAAGGATTGGATCACCGTTGTGCAATTTAAAGCCAACAGAAGTTATGTAGAACGTTATCTCTGCGTCAACCGCAACAACCCTTCCATGAAATGTAACGGCAAGTGTTTTCTAATGAAAAAACTCAAGGCCGGCCACAAACAAAACAATCAAAATCTTCCCCAAAACCAGGAGGAATGGCGCTCGGTTTATTATACCATCACAGAAGTGCCTGCTCTTTCTTTCCAGGACAGACCAAAGCCACTGAAATCAAAAAACAATCATGTGGTCTTTGCCTCTAAATACCAAACCTGGTTATCTCTTTCTTCTCCACCTCCGGAGTATTCAGTGGGCTAATTTTTTAGGTAACCACCTTATTAACCTTCACTGAAATTTATTATGGCAAACAAATTTATTTTGTGTTTGCTGTTAATGATGTTTGGGTCACCCATGGTAAAAGCTTGTGACGCATGCGGATGCAGCATCGGCAATACCGGCAATGGCCTTACCACCGTCTTTAAAAAGAACTTTTTTAGTCTGGGCTATTTTGGATACAGCTTCAATGGCGCTCTCAACCAAACTTTGGCCACTAAAGACGGACATTACAGCATCACCGCTTCTGCCAGGATGAGTCTGGCGCAAAATTGGTACATGGTGGCTTCCGTGCCTTTTAAGTGGAATGTAAGAGCTGCCCTCGTCAGCCATTATCGTTTGCAGGGCGTGGGCGACATTCAACTGGCAGTGCACCGCGTAGTGATGAACCGCGCTATTGGGGCATCTTCTTTGTACCTCGATGGAGGGCTCGCGCTTAAGATGCCGGTTGCCAATTTTAATCCCGTATTGGAGGATGGCAATTTACCCGTCAATTTTAATGTGGGCACAGGTACATGGTCACCCCAACTCAGACTCAATGCGGTTTACAATTACAAGCAGCTGGGTTTGTTGGTGTCGCCTTCCTTCCAATGGAGTCCCAAAAACAGCAAGTCTTACCAGTTTGGCACACAGTTGGCAGTGCAGGCCGTGGCCTTTTATCAGCTGAAAGCAGGCGCTACATTGAGTATTACACCTTATGGTGGTTTTTATACCGAAAAAATTGGCAGGGACATCAATGCCAGCGGCAAGTACGAACACGGAACCGGGGCTACCGGAAGTTATACAATTTTTGGCCTCAACGTTAAATGGAAAAATTTTGTCTTCGATGTGTCCACCCTTTCACCCCTCCAATCTACCTACGCCGGTGGTGAGGTAAAGGCAGGGAGCAGGTGGTCCGTACAAACTACTTATTTATTTTAACGTAACTATTCAGGTGGCTGCTTTCAGATTAAAAAAAACAGGCAATTTTGAGTCAGATGAGGCTTGCTTCGGCAAGCTCAGCACATGGCATTTTGAGGAATCATAGCAGCGCTATGGTGACGAAAATAGCCGAAATATCACTCAAAATTGTCATTTTTTAATCGAAATTGAGTACACCTGAATAGTTACATCATAACTAAAAATTGAAAAAATGAAAACCCTTATAAAATTATTCACCCTTATTTCTATCATTACTTTTTTCTCTTGTGGCGATGATGATACTTCCACCACCACAGGCAGCATGGAAGTTGAATTCGACAACATCGCCATCGTCAATGGCATTGAACAACAACTTTCTTTGGTAACCGCTGGAAGTACCAGCTATGGCTATACCAATTCCCTGGGACAAAAATTCAACATCAATTTGTTGCGTTACTACATCTCTGCCATCGAACTGGAAACTACCGATGGTAAGGTGTACAAAGATGTACTCGAAGTATCGGCTACAGGCAGCAAAGGATATTACCTGATCGACGAAGCCAACCCTGCTTCACAGGTAGTTGAGCTGGACAACATTCCCGCCGGCAAGTACAGCAAGATTACCTTCACGGTTGGTGTCGACAGCACAGGTGTACTCAATGGTGCTACCGGTGGCGCACTTGACCCTGCTACCAGCAAGATGTTCTGGAACTGGAATTCAGGCTACATCGCCCTCAAATTTGAAGGTCAGTCTGATGCTTCCAACGGCGGTGTGAGTGGTGCAGAAACCGTCACTACTACCAATCCAAATGGCATCGCTTACCACATAGGAGGTTGGAAAAACATTGCAGGTACAGCCTTTGTGTACAACAACAAAAGAATCAGTTTCAACTTTGACACCGATGCTGTTGTGGATGCAAAATCTGCGCCCCACGTACACATGACCTTTGATGTAATGGGCTTATTCAATGGTCACCACAAAGTTGATTTCACAGGCAACCACAATGTGCACAAACCATCCGATGGGGTGGACATGGCACACAACATGGAAGAAGCCTTCAACTTTGACCATATTCATCAGTAATAGTTTTTATTGGAATTGGGCGGGCGGGGAAACCTGCCTGCCCTTATATCTTTTATCATGAAAAAGTGGTTCTTTTTCCTGCCCTTCATTCTGGGCCTTATGGCATGCGGACAGGACAATACAGATACTGAAAATCTATTCCCGGAGCTGCCTTCCTATTTTCCGGACCCGGTCTATCCGGTTGACAAATTTCCGGTGACCCAGGCAGGTTTCGACCTGGGTAAAAAACTCTTCAATGACCCCATCTTATCCGTAGATCAATCCATTGCCTGCAGCAACTGCCACGTCAAAGCCGTAGCCTTTGTAGATCCGCAGCACGCACTCAGTCTGGGCGTCAATGAGCGGCATGGCATTCGCAACGCACCCTCCATTGCCAATATGGCCTTTATGAAGGAGTTTATGTGGGATGGAGGCGTCGTCCACCTCGATTTTGTACCCCCCAATGCCATCGAAAATGAATTGGAAATGGATGAAAAATTGGCCCATGTGGTAGCCAAACTCAACCGCAGTTCTGTTTATCCGGCCATGTTTAAAAATGTTTTTTCGGGTATCGATACCATTACGGCTCCCCTTATGCTCAAGGCTTTGTCGCAATACCAGCTGATGTTGGTTTCCAAAGCTTCAAAGTACGATAAAGTCAGACAGGGAAAAGATCAATTCTCAGCCGATGAGTCAAAGGGATATGAGATTTTTAAAAGCAAATGTGCTGCCTGCCATTCAGAACCCCTCTTTACCAACCAGGGCTATTTCAACAATGGCCTGGACGTGGTATTTCCTGATCTGGGCAGGGCCAGGATCACAGAAGACTTGGGCGATTTGGGCAAGTTTAAGGTGCCTTCACTGCGAAATGTGGCACTCACGGCTCCTTACATGCACGATGCCCGCTTCAAATCACTGATGGAAGTTTTAAACCACTATTCAGACGGGGTCAAAGATTCACCCACATTGGCAGCTCCACTCAAGTCGGGCAGCCAGTTGGGCATTGCCCTCACCCTGGCAGAAAAACAATCGCTCATTGCTTTTTTAGGTACTTTGACCGATCACGAACTCATAAGTGACCCCCGATTTTGAACCAAGCACTGCCTTTAGATTGTTATCTTTGTGACTAAACCCAATTAATATGCGTCATTTAATATTTGCATTTTTGGTGACCCTTGCCACAACCGCATGGGCACAACCCGCAGGACCCTTTATTTTACCCCTGCTCCCTTACAACTATGATGCCCTTGAACCCTATATCGATGCCCAAACCATGGAAATCCACCATTCCAAACACCACCAGGCGTATGTCAACAACCTCAATAAGGCACTGGCAGGAACCAAGTTTGAAGCCATGCCCCTGACTGACATCATCATGAGGGCTGAAAGAGCAGGTGCTGCCATCCGCAACAATGCAGGCGGTCACTACAATCACTCTTTGTTTTGGAGCATCCTGGGCAAAGGTGCTGCCTTCAATCCCAAATCAAAAGTAGGGGAAGCCATCATCGCCGACCTCGGTGGACTCGACAGCCTCCAGAAAATGCTCAACAAAGAAGCATCCTCCCGTTTTGGCTCTGGCTGGGCCTGGCTCTATCTAACGCCTGATAAAAAACTGGCGGTATGCTCATCTCCCAATCAGGACAACCCCATCATGGATGTGAGCACTTACAGAGGCATTCCAATTCTTGGTATCGATGTGTGGGAACACGCCTACTACCTCAAATACCAGAACAAAAGAGGCGACTACCTTTCTGCCATCTGGAACGTGATCAACTGGAATCAGGTCAACGAAAACTACCTCAATGCACTAAACGATGATCTTTTGCGCGTCATCGAAAAAGATGCATGGACAGAGCTCAAGGAATTTCACAAAGTAATGGCCGCTACCTTCCACCCGGCTGAAGAAGGCGACTTTAAGCCCATCAGAGAGCGATCAGGAGAAATGGCACTCAAAGCCATGGCCATCCAGAAGGGGAGAATACCAACTTCTTTCAATACGCCTGAAATCAACAAAGCAGTAGCAGACCTTGTATTGGGCGCCGAAAAATTGAACATGGCAGTGAAAAAGAATAAAAAAGACAAAGAACTCAACAAACAACTCACTGCCCTGCACGATGTGTTTCATACTATCCAGGGGCTGTGTAGTCATTGATATTACCATCCGGTAAAAAAAAATCTCAGGGTCGGTTCCGTCAGGTATCGGCCCCTTTTTTTGAATAGCCTGGTGTAAAACTTCATTTTTGAATTTTTGCCACTTTCAGAATTTGCCTGTTTCAAAGTATAGCAGACTGATTTCCAGTCATCTTCCCAGGGGAAATTTCCCCCCGCACAAGGGGAAATTACTGGGTCTGGCTATGGGTAATCCTGCCTACATTTGGCATTATTTTACCTTATAAACTTTTCCTAATGAGTAAACAAAACGTCAAACCGACAGGAGGCCATGTACTATTTTTCCTCCTCTTAGTACTTATTTTTGGGGCCACCGGATGTCAAAATTATGATGCTTCTGTATTTCAAAACAAATTGATATCTGAAGATCAAGCATCAAATTTATCCTCAAATTTTGTCAATAAATTTGCTGCTTGTGATTCATTTGTACAGACTTATGCCTGGTTTTCAGCTGAAGAACTGTCAAACTATTTGACCTATGCCCAAAGGCAGGCAGATTCATTGCACGTAGTGCCAAGCGGAGTGAGGGTGTACTTTGGAGTCTATCCCAAAGGTGCCCCTGAAGGCAGGGAAGGGAAACTAACGGTTTTCTTTGCACCTACGCAGGCAGTTCCGGTTGATGGAAGAACGGTTCATAAATTAATTGACCTTCAAAATGATCAGCAAAAATATATGCTTAACTTTGGCAATATGGGCTATCCGCCAAAAGTTTACGGAGCTCCTGAATAAATGGATATATACAGCTTAGCAAATATTATCATCCCGTGTATCACCCTGGGAGTAAGCCTTTTTACTCCCGGGGTTTTTGTTTCATGCGACCGGCTTTTCAAAGGCATGCTGGCCCTGGCTGCGGTCACTGAACTGCTGGGATGGTTGTACAGTGATTCCAATGCCTTTCTTTATAATCTCTACATGCTCCTGCTTTTTCATGGTTATTTTTACCTGTATTTTCTTTTGAACAGGTCAAGTAAAAAACGCTGGCTCCTTAACGCTGGCTTGTTAACTTTTTTCTGGCTGGCAGAACTGTTGTATTTAAATGGCATCCATCATG
>CALMWS010000371.1 GCA_937870795.1 uncultured Bacteroidota bacterium
AAGGTTTGTTCTCCAGATTGTTTGTGGCTAATGTTGACTTCCAAAATTTGGTCGCCGGCATCCCTGCCCTGGTTGTTAAATATGATGCCCGGATACCTTCTGTTGGAAGGGCGCATATCATTGAGATTGATTTTGTCCAGCGCCTTTTTCCGGCTGGTGGCTTGTTTCGATTTAGACGCATTGGCCGAGAATCGGGCGATAAAGGCCTTTAGTTCAGCAATTTTTTCCTCTGCTTTTTTGTTTTGATCTGCTCTTTGCTTCAGCAACAATTGTGAACTTTCATACCAGAAAGAATAATTGCCCGAAAAGATGGTAATCTTACCAAAATCAATATCTGCTACGTGTGTACATACGGCATCCAAAAAGTGACGATCGTGACTGACCACCAAAACAATCTTGTCGTAATCTGCCAAAAACTCTTCCAACCAGGCGATGGTAGAGAAGTCAAGGTCGTTGGTCGGCTCATCGAGCAACAGGATATCAGGATGCCCGAAAAGTGCCTGCGCCAGTAATACCCTAACCTTGTCTTTTGCATCCAGTTCTTTCAGCGCCTTATAATGCAAATCTTCTTTTATACCCAGGTTCGACAACAGCGTTGCCGCATCACTCTCTGCGTTCCATCCATCCATTTCAGCGAAGATGGCCTCCAATTCGCCGGCCTTGATACCATCTTCTTCAGAAAAATCGGCCTTCATGTAGATGGCATCCTTTTCTTTCATGATGTCGTACAGTTTCCGGTTGCCAATGATCACCGCTTCCAGAACAGGGTACTCGTCAAATTCATAGTGGTTCTGCTTCAAAACACTCATCCTTTGGTCTCTGCCAATCTCTACCGAGCCCGTGGTAGGGTCTATTTCCCCAGCCAGTATTTTCAAAAATGTACTCTTACCAGCTCCGTTAGCACCTATGATGCCATAACAATTACCCTCAGTGAATTTGATGTTTACTTCTTCAAATAAGGTGCGTTTGCCATATCGAAGGGAAAGATTTGATGTTGAAATCATTGTAAAATTTTTGAAAAACCGAAAAGAGACGGCAAAAATACGGTTTGCGACTATTAAAACACGGTCGAACGGAATTTTATTTTGTTAACAAAGTATAAACTATTTGCTATCTTGCCTGAAACTTCAATACAATGCGTTTCCTGGCTCTGAGTGCTACCGGTTTTGAGATGGCTCCTTTGCTTCATTTTTTAGATGAACACGCTGAAAAACAATCTTTTTTCACGTACCAATGGAAAAATCATACCGTCCACCCGCTCGTCACCGGGGTTGGCAGCGTCAATACGGCTTTGGCCCTATCCCGCAGTGAATTTATACGGGAAGTTGATTTCGCATTGCAACTTGGTGTTGCCGGTTCTTTCAATCGTGAACTTGACCTGGGAACAACCGTAGAAGTCATTTCAGATCGGTTTGCAGACTTGGGAGTCGAAGAAGCAGACGGCAGTTTTACCGATGTTTATGAAATGAAACTTTGCCCACCCGATCTATTTCCTTTTGAACAGGGTTGGATTCGACAAGGCAAAAGACTTATAGAAACCGGACTTATAAAAACCACCGGTATTACGGTCAATAAGGTTCATGGTACCGCGGCATCGATTCAAAAGATTGAAAACAAATACAAAGCAGATCTCGAATCTATGGAAGGAGCAGCATTTTTTTATGCCTGCAGATTGATGGATGTTAAATGTATACAAATGAGAGCCATTTCCAATTATGTTGAACCCCGCAACAGAGATGGCTGGCAGCTCGAACTGGCCATCGACAACCTCAACCGGGAAGTGATCAACCTGATTATGAACCTACCTGCTTAAGTGGAAAAATCAACACCCATATTATCTGCAAACCACCAGGAGGTAGACCGCCTGCTTCAAAAACTGGGTTATCATTCGTTGACCGCCATGCAGCAAAATGTTTTTGATGCAGCTTTTCAAGGTAGCGATGTATGGTTGACAGCGCCCACCGGGTCTGGTAAAACCCTGGCCTATTTACTACCCTTGCTATTGAACATGCAAAAAAACCAACGCAGGCTGTTAATCATCGTACCCACCCGTGAATTGGCCATCCAGACTACCCAGGTAATAAGAAATCTGGCTTTAGGTTACTCCGTAAGTCTTTGTTATGGGGGCAATGACCGCAGAAAAGAAATTTCTTCACTGGCCTCAGACAGTAGAATCGTGGTTGGTACGCCCGGTCGTCTTTGTGATCACTTGAGAAATGAAAAATTGCGTGGTCCTTTTGAAACTATCGTATTGGATGAATACGACAAATCACTCGAAATAGGATTTGTTGAAGAATTGCAGGATCTTTTGAATGCATTTGCTGAAAAAAAACAAATCATCCTGACTTCTGCCACCAAGGCTTTAAAATTATCGCTGTTGGAAGGTCGCAATCAGTGGCGAATCTTTGATTTTTCGGATCTGGAAAAGTCAGGTAAGGTCATGACCTGGCTGGTTACTTCCGCTCAAAAAGACAAGCTGGAAGCACTGGCGCAATTACTAAATGATTTATCTGGCCAAAAGGTCATCGTTTTTGTCAATTACCGTGAAGCGGCAGAAAGAACAGGTAAATATTTATTGTCGCAGCGATTTTCAGCAGGCATTTTTCATGGAGGCCTTGATCAAAAGGAAAGAGAATGGATGTTGGCCCGTTTTAGAAATGGATCCATCACAATTTTGGTTTCTACTGATCTCTCTGCAAGGGGCCTTGATATTCCATTGGCCCGCAATGTAATCCATTACCAGATGCCTCATAAAAAGGAAGATATGGTTCATAGAAATGGACGTACAGGGAGAATGGGCACCGATGGCGACATCTTTTTTCTGCGTTTTGAAGGTGAAGATTTACCCGAATTTGTCAACCCAATCCCCGACGAATATTTCACAGGTAAAAATCAAATAGTTGAATATCAACCTTTGTGGCAAACTTGGATTTTTAACCGGGGCAAAAAAGAAAAACTCAACAAGGGAGATATAGTAGGTTTCCTTATCGGACAGTTTGGCCTTAGCCCCCAGGACATTGGTCCCATTGACCTGGGCGAACACCAGGCCATGGTGGCAGTAGGAGAGGCGGCTAGTGAAAAAATGGTGGAGGGGCACCACAAAATAAAAAAACTTAATGTAAAGATATTTCATAAAGATTAGTAAATCAACTTTTAATATATTGAACAAGATCATTATATGAATTAGATTTGACTTTTCAGTGATATTCAACGCATGCTGAATATATTTGCGCCCTGATATGGTATAATTACCACTTTTCAATTTGCAGAAATACCATCAAATGAAACTAAAAAATGTTGTTGCTGTGAGTGGTCATCCCGGATTGATGACACTCGTTTCATCCAGAAATAATGGTTTAATACTAAAAGATCCTGTCTCGGGCAAGACTTCTTTTTTCTCAGTAAGAACCCATCAGTTTACACCTTTGGAGACAGTGGGTATCTACACAATGACGGATACTGTTGACCTCAAGGATGTTTTTAAAATCATGATGGAGAAAATGGCCGACAATCCGCCTGTTTCAGTAAAAGCTTCCGGCCCTGAGTTGATGACTTATTTTTCGGGCATAGTGCCAGATTACGATAAAGACCGCGTGTATCCAGGCGACGTAAAAAAAGTAATCAAGTGGTTCAACAACCTCAATGAAATTGGCTACTTAACCGCCAGCGACGAAGAAGAATAAAGCAATTGACACCCCAAAACCCGCTTGTTGTTCGTTTATACTAAGTGGAACAAAAGATTAATCAAATGAAATTGAAACATTACCTGCCTCTTTACCTGTTGAGTCTATCTTTTTTTTGGCTCTCATGTGGAGATGATCCCATTACCAATACAGATCCAACCATCACTACCACACTTGGAATCAATGACACCATCAAAGCCATTGCCAACCAGGGAGCAGTAATAAAAATTTCCGGAATCAAAGGAAGTGCTGAATTAAATTCCCTTGAAATCCTTGAAAACGATGTGGCGGCTGCAGCTGGAAGGGTTGGCTTTAAAGGCAGTGCTGTTGGGGCCAATCCCATTGTACTTTTGACCAATGATCGCCAGGGCTTCAATGCAGAAATAAGGTTGAAAACCCTTTATGCTGACACAGTAACCAAACTTACCATTGTGTTGAACGCTGCTGATGGGAGGTCTGTAAACATAAGTCGTTGGGTGAAAGCAGTAAAAACTAATCCCATCATTTCATACACAGAAAGCAATCCTGTCAATGCAGCAACTCCTGGGGCAGATCACAACTTTAGATTATCGGTGTCTGCAGGTTCTGCGCCTATTACCAAATTGCTGGTCAAAGAAAATGGAGTCATCATTACTGACATTTCAAGATTGAGGTTTGATACGCTCAATTTTTTAAGCAACCCATTTATTTTCCCTTTGGCTCAGGAATCTTTCACCAGTAAAAAAATTACGGTTAGGATGCCTACAACTCCTGGCAAATGGGACTATAGCTTTACATTCACCGATTCATTGGGGGGTAGTTCTATCCAGAATGTGACTGCCTATGTGGGTACCAAACTGGATATTTCCCGGAGCGGGGTATTGTCGAATGCAGCTGATGCTGCAGCCGGAGGTCTCGACCTTGACGCTGCAGTAAGTGTACCATCGGTCAGCGATGAGGCAGAAATCGTAGATGAAGGAATTGACCCTGCATTGCCGGTTGCATCGAATTGGAAACAAAAATTTAAGCCTGCCTCTGGAGCCGAGATGCGTTGGGTAGTTCAATCCATCAACATCAATGACATTTTTGTTAAAGAGCAAATACTCACTTATTGGAATCTGGGAACAGCCATACCCAACGGCACTCCCAATAAAGTTTTAACGGGAGACACATTTGTTGTTTTTAAAAATGACCGGTATTATTTCATACAAGTATCTAAGGTTACTCCATCAGCTGCAGACAACGCGGATAAGATTGAAATTGGTATTAAATGGTAAAAATTATTAATTTAGCCTTTATTAGTCATTAAAATTTATCAACATGTGGAAAGAGTTTAAAAATTTTATTGCAACGGGCAATGTGATTGAATTTGCCGTTGGTGTTATCATGGCCGGTGCTGTAGGTGCTGTGGTCAATGGATTTGTGGCAGATATTGCCATGCCTTTAGTAGGCTTTATTACCGGCGGCATCGATTTTTCAGATATGAAATATGTGCTTACAGCCGCACAAGTTGGGGCAGATGGTAAGGAAACTGCTCCTGAAGTTGCTATTTTTTATGGCAGATGGATCACATCAATCATTAGTTTGGTGACCGTGGGTTTGGTTATGTTTATGGTTATAAAGGCTTATAACAAGATGAAACAACCTGCTCCAACCCCTCCTCCAGCAGGACCAACCGACAATGAGTTATTAACAGAAATCAGAGATCTTCTCAGAAAATAACAAAAGGGCGGCAAATTTGTCGCCTTTTTTTGTGCATAAAAAAACCGGAGGACAAATCCCTCCGGTTTACAACTGTAATTTGAAACAATCTGATTTATTGACATAGGGCATCTTCTTTAAGATGACCTAAATGCAACTTCGTGATTCGAATATTTGTATGGACCCAAAAAGATCCGTGCATACATACGGAAAACCGCCAGACCATCAATGATCAGGCTGATGGCAATCAACGCCGTTAATCCATACTGATTTTCATGAATGTGGCCCAATATCAAATCCTCTCCTATAAAACTGGGAGTAATGGGAAAGCCCATGAGGCCCAGGCTGGCAATGAGGAAGATAAAAGCATGCACCGGTTTTATCCGCTGATAACCAAAAAATGTATTTAGCGTGAGTTCAGGAACTGATTTCTTTAAGTGAAGCAATACAGCCACTCCTACAATTCCTGAGATCATAATGCCACTGAGAAAGATATGGATTTGTGTAAAGTCGAATTGTTCGTTTAAACCAATGGTCAAGGAAGTAAAAAGGTTGTTTAAAAAAATCATGACCCATGCCTTTACAGGTTGTTGCCTTTGGACAAAAGCGCGCATGGCAATGACAATGCCCAGACAGGAATAAATATAGGGTAGGTAGCCAAGGATGGATGCATCCAGCAAATCTTTGTGATACACAAGATACAAGCCAACAAAATATAGTGGAATTATTCCAAAATACACTACATAAGGAGGAATGTAACTAATCCAATTGCCCACTTTCTTCAGTGGTGCCCATAAAAATCTATACATGATATCATCCAACAAAAATTCTCTTATGCTCAGTATGTATAAACTCATTTTGAGTTTCCCTAAAAATCCTTTTGTGAAGTTTTGCTGTGGTTGAATGAAGTTGAAAAACTGATCGTGAATCAGATAACTCAATATGGAAGGGGAAACCAAAAGCTGGTAAGTTCTCAGGAAGGCGTTGGCCATAAAATGAAGTGTTGCAAACCAATGCCAGCCCAGTGCTACCCACACAAACATCAATCCGATCTGAGCAATGGATGAATAAGCAATCTGTGTTTTGGCCGAAGACTGTACCCTGGCGATACCTGTAGTGACAATAGTGGTAACAATGCCCATCAATGCCATAAAGATTCTGAATATCATGTTTTCTTCCCAAAGAGGAAAGGTACGGATCATAAGGAAAACCCCCATGTGCACAGAGAGAGAACCATAAAAAATGGCACTCGACGTAGTGGGCCCTTCCATGGCTCTTGGCAGCCAGGATGAAAAAGGAAATTGTGCCGATTTTACTGAAGCAACAATCAACAATGCAATGGGCAAAAACCATATTAGTAAGCCGGGTGCATGACTGCTATGGGTAGCAGCTGCGATGGCGCTTAAATCGTAAAAATCAATACTCTTTCCCATTGCGTGGTGACCGGCCCATATTGCCAGTAACAAAAGGATGTCGGCTATCCTGTAATTAGAAACCACCTTTAGGGAGTTTTTTACCGGAAGATACCTGTCATTGTAAAATGCAATCAGGAAAAAGGAGGTAATACCAATGATTTCCCAACCAATGAAAAGTGTTTCAAAATTCCCTGAAAAAATAATAACATTTATACCAAGGAAAAATAAAAGCAAGTTGCTGAAAAATCGTTTATAACCTTTTTCCCTGTGCATGTAATACCGGCTAAACAAGGCAACCATGAAAGTAATCATGCACATCACAGCTCCAAAAGCAACCGTATAAAAATCAAAATAAAAATTGATGCTGAAGTGACTTGTTGCAGTATCGTAAAGGTGTAAGGCTTCATAATGAAAAGGTTCAGCTCCTTCTACCAACCATTCAGAAGTCACAAGCAAGGCACTCAGTGAGTGCAGCGTAATGGCCACAAAAGTGGTCCAAAAAATAGCATCTTCTTCTTTGTTTTTAAAAAATGACATCGCTACCAATGCCACAAGGGGTAAAACAATAAACAGTGGAATGACAAATGTATATTGCATGATTAGTGTTTAATGAGTTTTACAGGAAGGTTTTGTCTGGTAGTCTCGGTAATATGTACGGTATCTATTTCATTGGCCGCATGAATAAGTGAGTCCATGTCGTGGATCAGGTCTATGCTGTGTGCTGTTGGTTCATACAATTCAAATGCATGGTCTCTGTAGTAATAAAAGCATTGGTTTTCTGGATGTACAGCGACAAGATGTACCCAGCCATTGGCAAACCACTCGTGAAGGGCATCATCCTGTTGGATGGTATTCAGAATTACTTCAGGGAAATGTTCTACCATGATCAATAATCGCACAGGATCATGGACCTCGATCATTTGTAAAGGCAAACCCGGTCTTAAATCTCCGTCACTGCTGTTGGCTACACCTATAAGTCCCATTACATTGTGGGGCAGCTTGGTACCAGCACCCATCTTGTAATTGTCGACCCTTGAAAAATAGTATTCCAGATTAATACCTCCACATACGGGCGGAATGGGCCTAATTACACCCAACAATTTTTTACCATCGGGATCCGTCTTGTAATTGTAGGAATTCATGAAGGCCCTTCTATCCAAAAAGATGCCCTTGGTTAGATTTCGCTTTCCAATAAAACACAAGGCATTGGTGCTGTGACCCAATTCGGGTCTAGGCTCAAACATGGACATAGACCTTTGACGTATGGCTTTCCTCACTTTGTGAATATCCTGATTGGAATCAATGGAGGCAAACCTCCTTGATCTTTCCTTTGCATTCAAATTTAGGGCATTTTCAAATTTATCTACGTTTTCCAAATGTCGCAAACTGTTTTCTGCACTCAAAAAAGAGGTGTCATAAAAAGCCATTTCATCACTGGATGTATCATGCAAAGCAGCTAAAAATTGTGTGCTTTCCGGAATGATCAACCCCCTGTCTGCAAGGGCTTTCCTTACTTTTTCAAGGTTCGCCATATAAGCAAATACCCGTGCATTGACTGAACCCGGCCTACCACTGCACGCTCCGCAATCGTATGCTCCATGATAAGGATTATTGGCACTGCTGGATCCATGTGCTACCACATAAACGATGGGAGCAAAATCTCGAATGAGACCAATGCCCCTCAACAAATTTTCTACCCGATCAGTCATCTCTTCTAAGGTAAATCCAACCTGCAAGCCATTTTCAACATCTGAAGGATCAAGGTTTTCAATGTGGAGCTTGCCATCAATATTCATATGGGCAAATGCATTGGTATTGGCCGCACTATCTGATGGTTTAAATAAGTTGAACAAAAGTTTGATGGCAGCCCAAAAGCCCAAAGAGAGGGTTACAAAAAAGGATTCAACGGAATGAGATTTTTTTGAGTATAACAGTTCTTTTTGTCGACCTCCCTCTGATGCATACTCTTTGATCAGGTATTTAGGGGTTACAGGTGCGGGACAAAGTTTTTCGTAAAACTTGCCGCCTTGTGGCTGGAAATAAAATTCTACCCCAAAGAAGCCAGGACAGCCCAACGTTTCGCATTTTTTATCGATGCTTTCTATGTGCCTGCGCAATGAGTCTTCACGGTCATCAATGCAAAAAATGCCCTGAAAACTGTGTTCTCCGATCTCGGGCAAATCAATGTCCTGCGCCTGCCGCAGTCCGAACAGTACTTCGTTGTAGTAAGTCCACTCAAATGCGTCCTGCCACATCATCAAGACCTCCTGAAGCTCAGATTTGGGTACAGCAGCCATAAAATCCATAGGTGGCTCTGTAGCAAAAGTTGCGATGCCTTTCCATTTGTCTCGTCCTAAATAATAATCAAGATTATCAATTTCAAGGGCTAATTCCAGGTAGATCAAATCTTCAAACTGCACATTTTTTTTATACAAAATGGTGTCTGGCCTGTCTTCAATGGTGCTCACCATACCCGACCAACCCCTGTGTGCATTTTGCTGATCCCAGAGATATTGCTCATAATAACGGCTATCACCAACAAGCATTTCCAACATTTTTTCAATGCTGTTTTCTTCATCCAAAAATAACTTGCGCGCTCTCTTGGTTTTGAAAAAACTGGTGAAACTATTTTCTTCTAAAATAGCAATGGCTTTGCGCAAGCCCTGGTCTTCAAATGGAAAATGCCAAAGTGCAATGCCCTGATCCAGGTAGCTGCAAAGTATCCTAAACAGCAATGGTTGTACTGCATTGTCCAGATCAAAAGAGAAGTGTTCTTTCCATTGTGCACGCAAACGACCTACCCTGGGTACTACCAATGTGTCGTATTTCTTCGACAACAAGTTATGGCTCCACTCCGGTATGGCATGGTGTCCTTTCTTGGTTTCTATCACTTTTACAAGCACATCTTCTCTGATCCTGCCCGTTTTGTACAAGGCTCTGAAGTCATCCAATGGTATAGTGACCTGAAAGCCAAAAATGGAAGCCGCCTTAAATATTGCCTCATAAAATGGCAAATCTTGTAATGCGTGTAAGGTATTGTGGTGAACAAAATCCTTCAATGGCGTTTGGGAAGGGAGGTGGTGCCTCAACTCATGTAATACATGATGGAGGTCAAATGTTTTGTGTTTTGCAGCCCGGGGAGCGGCAACTTCTGTAGCACTCATGTATGATGATTTTGCTGAATGTTCAATTAAATTGGATCAACGATCTTTATGATAACATTATTTTACTCTTTTTCTTGATGCCAATGTGTGATTGGATACAGGTTTATGGTTATCCAGACCTATGATCTGAAACCTGCCCCCACTGTGTTCGTAATCGTGTTGGATGTGGTGCAGATTTTCCATTACCGAATGATCTACAAACCTGGTGTTTTGTAGGTCAACGGTTACATTGAAACCAGGCGGAATTTCGTGCAACCTGTTCTTGATGCCAATGAAGTTGGAAAAAATTGCAGCTTTGCTGATGGTGACCAAATATTCATCTCCTTCAAAAGAAACTTCAATGGGTGCTTTGAACAAGGCAGATACCGGAGCTCTTCTGAAAAGGTGAAGTAAAATTTTTAACAAAATACCCGCTGCAATACCAACCAGCAGATCTTCAAATAAGGTAAAGAAGATGGTTACCAGAAATATGGCCAATTGCTCTTTACCAATTTTAAAGGTTTGTACAAATTCTTTAGGGTGGGCCAGTTTGATACCTACAGTTATCAACATAGCTGCAAGTGCTGCATTGGGAATCATTTCAATCAATGGAGTGGCAAGCAAAACAAAAATCAGAATAAAGGCTCCATGGAAAAAATTTGCCCAACGGGTTTTGGCTCCGTTGTTTACATTAGCACTGCTCCTGGCTACCTCAGAAATCATGGGTAAACCACCCAAAAATGCCGCCAGTGTATTACCCACACCCACAGCAATGAGATCTTTATTGGTGTCTGATTTGCGTTTGTATGGATCCAGCATATCAATGGCTTTCACAGTAAGCAAACTTTCAAGCGATCCTACCAGAGCAAACATGATTACATATTTGATAAAGATGCCGGGATGTTGCCACCCATCAAATGAAGCATTGTAGTGGATACTGCCCAAAAAGTCACCCAATTTTACCATCAAATAGGCAGGTTGACTTTGTTTGAACTGGAAATAGATGGCAAGGGGAATTGCTATCACCAAAACCAGCAATGGAAGAGGAATTTTTTTAATGGTGGTATTTTTTACCATGGGCATCAACAACAGAATACAAAGGCTTAATACACCAATGACCGCAGCATATGGGTTCAATGCTCCTACAAAATGTGGTATCTCTGCTATCAACTCCAAGGGATCCTTGCCAGCACTCATTTTGGGATCTACTCCCAACAAAACAGGAATTTGTTTTGCTATGATGATGAGGCCAATGGCAGCCAACATACCATGAATGGCAGACAAGGGAAAGAAATCAGACAGCTTACCTAATTTTAGTAAGCCAAATCCAATTTGGATGATGCCTGCTACTACCATAGCTCCAAGGGCCAGGTGCCAGCCTGTTTCTCCTCCGCCAAATTCTGAAACGGCTCCTGCAACAATGACAATCAAGCCAGCTGCAGGTCCTTTTATGGTAAGCCTTGAGCCAGCAATCATGCTAACTACTATTCCACCAATAATGGCGGTAAGTACGCCCATAAGCGGGGGAAAGTCAGATGCTTTGGCAATGCCAAGACTTAATGGTAAGGCAAGTAAAAAAACAATAAAACCGGAAATCGCGTCAGATGAGAAATTTTCTTTTAAGCCTTCCCAACCATCTTTGGGCATTACAGGCTTGTTCATATTATGATTTGTTTGCATATGTTGTTAGGTTTAATGCATTATTTAAGGGGTGTTAAGACACCCAAATTCAAATGAATTTCGAACCACAATGGTCCGACCAATAATGTAATTAGCCTAAATATGCCTTGCTTTGGCAATAGAGTATGAAGAGCGGGGGTTGGACAATGTCGTGTTTCTCAGTATGAGGAAAGCGATAACTTTGTACCAAAGAAAGAGGATCGAAATTAAATCCTTCAACGGTTATAAAGCCGTCAATGTCATGATCCAGGTCTTCTTTTCCCGGACCGGCATCGAATTGGGAGATTTCACAGAATTTTGAACTAAAAAGGTTTCGGGTATCATCCTTTTTTGTTTCTGAAGCCACTTTTTTGGCTTCCTTAATTGACTCCAGTACACTTTGGGAAATATTGATCGTCCTCAGCGTGTTGCCAACAGTGAGGAAGAATGAGAGCGTAAAGACAATCGCCCTTAAAACCAATTGACCGTTTCTGGTTTTAAATTTCAAAATCGTGGTTGATAAGATAAATATATTACCAAATTATTGGTGAAATAAAATATTTCTTGATAATAATTTGTTAAAATCGATAATTCGTAGGTTAAACGAAATTTAATTCTGTGGTGAGACTATCGTTTACATTCCAAAAATAGATTGATTTCCAATAAGTTACTCTTATTGCCAGCTCTGTCTATCAAGTAGAGTTCCAACGGCAAAGCTTCATCTGCCTGATTGGGGTCAGGGTCACAGGGGAATAGTGTGCAGCATTGTGTATAAACTTTAACCTTCATTTGAGCAATAATGCCATTGTTGATGCCTTGTTGGGGTATGCCCGGTAATACATAGGAATCGTAGGTGTTGTTGGTTCGTTTGTCAATGATAAATAAATCCGGCTTTCTTACATTCCCTTCCAGATAGCCTATGTCTCCATCACCATCTGTAAGTTTGATGTCCAGAATGACACTGTCCTGATTTACGGAACCTGCCTTCATCTTGGTCTTGGAAACTCCATTTAATGTCAATGCTGGTACAGGCGAAAGGTCAGGTGCTTTGGCACAAGCGCTTAGTAAAACGATGCACAAAATTGCTGGTATGTTAATATTTATTTGCATGCTCAATTCAAAGGTACATTATTTTCACCACTTTCAGAATAACGCAGCTTGTGCTTAGAATGTGGTATTTTTGAGGCTACTTTTATGATGGATCCATATATAGAAAAGGAAATATTACTCAAAAACGAAGTAAAAAGGGTAGGGCAGGGCAATTTCGATTATCTGGTTAACAAGGTTTTTGACTTTCAATACGAAAACAACGCCGTCTACAGGGAATATTGTGATGCTTTAATTACTGCAAATCCCAATTTGACTCCTCCCTTTTTTATGCCCATAGAAGCCTTTAAATACCACGCCATTTCTTGTAGAAAATCGATTGGCAATCATTTCTTTGAATCAAGCGGTACCACTGCTCAGGTTAATTCCAGGCATTATGTTCAGGATTTGGACTTCTACCTTGAAATGGCCCAACTTGGTTTTGAACAAACCTACGGTCCACTCGCCAACTACTGTGTTTTGGCTTTATTACCCCATTATCTCGAGCGACAACATAGCTCATTGGTAGCCATGGTGGATCATTTCATATCACATTCACGGGGTGGCAATTCGGGTTTTTTCTTAAACAACCAGGCTCAATTATATAAAACGTTGATTGATAATAATTTATCTAAAATACCAACCATTCTTTTTGGTGTCAGTTTCGCCCTTTTGGATTTTGTGACAACCTTTCAGATGGATTTCCCGGCTTTGATTGTAATGGAAACAGGCGGGATGAAAGGCAGGCGTGAAGAAATGACAAAGACGCAACTGCATGATTATATTAAGAATGGATTTAATGTAAAAAATGTTCATTCTGAGTATGGTATGACAGAATTGCTGTCTCAAGCCTGGTCTAAAGGTGAAGGTGTTTTTACTCCCTCTTCAACCTTAAAAGTGATCATTAAAGAAGCTACAGACCCTATGGCCGACGAAAAGCCTGGCAAAGCCGGAGTTGTCAATATCATCGACTTAGCTAATGTTGAAACTTGCAGCTTCATTGCTACACAGGACCTTGGCATCGACCACGGAAATCATACCTTCAGCATACTGGGTAGGGTGAACGCTGCCGATTTAAGGGGCTGCAACCTTATGGTTGAATAGTAATCGTGAACTTTTTGGTGTTTTCACCATTTTACAATAAATTTGCCAACCAAATTTCGGAGACATGTCAGAAATCGCCATCCCTGCAAAAGCTAAAAAATCTGTTGTGAAATACGATAAATCCACTTATCTGACCTGGTTTGAAACCATGTACAGAGTAAGAAGATTTGAAGAAAAAACCCTGTTTGCTTACAGCCAGCAAAAAATAAGAGGCTTCTGCCATGTTTATATTGGCCAGGAAGCCATTGCCGGTGCATTGGCCACAGGTATTCGTCCGGAAGACAAAGTGGTTACAGCCTATCGTCAGCATGGCGTGGCACTGGCAAGGGGGCTAGACTCAAGATCCTGCATGGCTGAGTTGTATGGCAAAGCCACGGGTTGTGTAAAAGGCAAGGGTGGATCTATGCACTTCTTTTCAGCGGCACATAATTATTTTGGAGGCAATGGCATTGTTGGTGCTCAGATACCTATAGGCACTGGCATTGGCTTTGCTGAAAAATATAAGGGTACTGATAATTTCTGCGTTACCATGTTTGGAGACGGTGCAGCAAGGCAAGGGGCCCTTCATGAAGCTTTCAATATGGCCATGACCTGGAAACTACCGGTTTTGTACATTTGTGAAAACAACAAATATGCCATGGGTACCTCCGTTACAAGGACCAGCAATGTGCAGGATCTGGTTAAACTTGGCTTATCTTATGATATGCCCTCAGAGCAGGTAGACGGCATGAGTGTTGAAGCAGTGCACGAGGCATTCCAAAGAGCAGCCAAACACATTAGGGCAGGTCATGGTCCTTACTACCTCGAAATTCAAACCTATCGTTATAGGGGACACTCAGTGTCTGACCCTGCAAAATACAGGAGCAAGGAAGAATTGGAGGAATACAAAGAGATGGATCCGGTAATTGTAACCCAAAATAAAATAGTTACGGATAAAATTGCAAGTCAGGATGAGATAGATGCCATCATTGCCCGCATTGATGCCGAAGTTGACGACGCCCTGGAGTTTGCCGAAAATTCACCCTTCCCGCTGGGTTCTGAATTGTACGACGACAATTATACCCAACAGGATTATCCTTACATAACAGATTAATATTTGGGACAATTAAGTCCCAATGCACATGTTTCTGAAAGAACTGAAGTTAGTCAACTTTAAAAATTATACCCAGGAGAAGTTTAATTTTTCAAACAAAGTTGTTTCTATTTCTGGCGACAATGGTATGGGCAAAACCAACATCCTGGATGCCATTTATTACCTGGCAATGGGTAAAAGTTATATGGTGTCCAATGATAAAAACCTGGTATACACCGATCAGTCATTCTTCAGGATGGACGCAATATTTGAGGATAATGGTAACGACACTCATCTGGTAATTAAGTACAGGCTCGGTGCAGCCAAAGAAATCGAGTTGGATGGGATACGCATTTCAAAACTAGCAGACCATATTGGGGTGATTCCCGTGGTTTTTATTACACCAGATGATGTACACAACCTCTTAGCAGGCAACGAAGACCGCAGGGTATTTATCAACAACACCATGGTACAACATGATGCCGCCTATCTGGAAGCGCTGACACTCTACAACCGTAACCTGAAGCAAAGAAATGCCCTGTTAAAAGATTTTGCAGATAAACAATATTGGGATCAGGATCTCATTGATGTTATTACATCTGCAATGGCAGCGCCGGCAAATTATCTTTACAACAAAAGAAAAGAACTTACAAACTCATTCAGTCCGGTCTTACAGCGATACTATGATCAAATAAGCGATGGCCGGGAAAAAGTGGCTCTGATTTATTCCAGCCAGTTGGATACAGAAGATTTCTTACAATTATCAAGAGCAGCACAACATAAAGACAAATATACACAGCGAACTTCTGTAGGTATTCACAAAGATGAATTTTCTTTTTTTATGGATGGAAGACCCATTCGGGATTTTGCATCACAAGGACAATTAAAATCCTATATATTCGGACTTAAATTGGCACAATACGATTACCTCAAACAACAAACCCAAAAAGCACCTATCCTGCTTTTAGATGATATCTTTGATAAATTGGATAAGGGAAGGGTAGCTCGTTTGTTGCATTTGCTCAACAATGATGACTTTGGGCAACTTTTTATTACTGATACACATCAAGGCAGAGCGGCTTCACTTTTTAGCAAAGACACAGCCATCAATGAAATTATGATAAAGGAAGGAAAAATTTTCTCTTAATATCAAAATCGAATCAATACAGAAATCAAATCGGGAAAGAGTCCAAGTATGAGTAGGGTAGTGCCAATAAAACCCATTACCATCTTATCCCAATAATTCAAAGGCAGGTAAGGAACCACATCACTGTCGGGATTTCTTGAATACATGCTTATAATAAACTTAAGGTAATAGTACATGGCGATCAACGAGCCAGTAAGACCTGCAAAAACAAGTATACCATGTTGGTGTTCAAAAGCAGCCTTAAGTATAAAAAGTTTCGCAAAAAATCCACCCAATGGAGGAATACCGGCCATTGACAAAAGTGCCACAGTCATGCTAAGGGCAAGCCATGGATTTCTTTTTGCTAATCCTTTAAAATCGCCGATGCTCCAATAAAAATCATCATGGATGAGCACTTTGTCCAACACAAAAAACGCCAGGAATAAAGCTAAGCTGTACACCACAGAATAATAAAGCAAAGCATTTGCTCCGATTTCTCCATTGACGATGATGGATATCAGCATAAACCCGGCATGTCCAATACCGGAATAAGCCAACAACCTTTTTGGATTGTCTTGGACAGCTCCTAAAACATTGCCAACAAGCATCGAAACAGCACTCATCACAATCAACAAAATTGAATATTCTCCCGCTTCACCACCAAAGACAAGTAAGAAAAACCGGAAGGCCGATGCAACCGCAAATGTCTTCACCAGAGAAGCCATGTAAACTGTCATTGGATTAGGAGCACCTTCATAAACATCAGGCGCCCAAAAGTGAAAAGGAATTACGGCCATCTTGAAGGCAAAGGCAAAGATCAATAAAATCATGCCAATCTTAAAAAAAACAGGATAGTCCAAAACCGTTATGGTGAGTGTAGACATTTGATGCAGGTCAAAAGTACCGGTAGCTCCGTAAAGAAAAGCAATGCCAAACAGCATTACTCCGCTGGCAAATGCACCCATAAGGAAATACTTAAAGGCGCTCTCATTGGATTTGAGGTTTCTTTTTTTAGATCCAACCAATACATAAAGTGGGATGGATAAAATTTCAAGACCCAGAAACAACATAACCAAATTGGTATAACTCAACATCATAACACCACCCACCATCGAAAAAGAGAAAAGGGCTATGTAATCATTTCTGAATTCATCTTCACCTATCTTTCTGCCAAATCCAAAAGTCCAGGTAGCAAGCATCAGACAGGTAGTAAGAATAAAGGCCTGGCTGAAGCGGTCTTCCACCATCATATTGCCAAACCATGTTAGGTGTAAACCATAATTGATAAACAACGATCCAATACAAATCAGAGTACCTATTCTAAATAATAAGGACATGATCCTGGAAAAACCCAATACTTCTGATACCATGGCCAGTAACCCAATTCCTCCAAATATCATGAGCTGCAACATAATGGTAAATTTTATTATTGGTTTGAACTGAATTGTAAAAAGAAATTGCCAATCGAACCATCATAAACCCAGCTGAGCAGATTGGGAAATAGACCCAGGACCAAAATAAGGACCGAGCCCACCGCAAGCAACGCTTTGTTGTTTTGATGAATATCATGAAAGGTATAAGTTGAAGGTCCATGCATCATCTGATGATAAGCCCTTAGCATATACACCGCGCCGAGGATGGTTCCCAGTCCGGCGAAAGCTGCGATCATTGGGTTGTATTGATACAAAGTACTAAGGATAATGAATTCTCCCGGAAAACCACTTGTCAAAGGAAGTGCAATGGAGGCCATCACGATCCAAAGGAAAAATCCGCTGAACGAGGGCATATTATTTCTGAGTCCACTCATTGAAAATATTTGTGTAACCCCTGTTTTTGTAGTAATTACCGAACCGCAATAGAATAGAGCTAAGGTGATCACCCCGTGGTTAAACATTTGCTGTAAGCTACCTTCAAGTCCACCATTTTGCCAAACAAAAATACCGGCTGCCATCAAAGAAACATGCGCCATTGAAGCCCATGCAAACAGACGTTTAATTTCCGTTTGTTGTAAAGCAATAACGGATGCATACACAACAGAGATTACACACAAAACGATGAGACCATTTTGGTACAAACCAAAGGCAATAGGTGTCATTGGAATTAACCATTTGATGATGCCCCAAAGCCCCATCTTGCCCATTAGTGTAGAAAGCAATAACGTGCCTTGTAAAGGAGCACTTTGGTAGGTATCGGGTTGCCAGCCATGAAATGGTACAATGGGTATCTTAATGGCAAATGCTAAAAATAAGCCAACAAATATAAGTTGTTGTTCCATAGCCGATAGAGAGGCACCTGCCTGGTATAGATGCTGAATCGACCAGCTACCATCGCCTTGGAGATACAAGTAAATAAGAGCTGCCAGCATAGACAAGCTGCCGGCGAGGGTATATAAGAAAAATTTCAATGTAGTTTTAACCCTATCAACATCACCCCATTTCAGACAGATAAAATAGATAGGTATGAGCGAAAATTCCCAAAAAGTGTAAAACAGTAAGCCATCCGTGGCCGTAAATACCCCTACCATGGCACCCGTCATCCACCAGATAAGCGAATGCAGATTGTGGGTCTCGGCTATGGCATTTTTTCTTACTACCAATACAAGAGGAAGTAGCAATGAAATCAAGCCTACCATGATCAAAGACATACCATCAAGAGCAACATCCCAATTGGCCCCTATGCTCTGTATCCATTGAAAGCTGTTTTTTAAGCCAGGGTGCTCTGGGCTGTCCAAAAAGTTGTAAAAGGCCAGGCTAGTAACGGTAAACTGAAAAAGAGACGCCCCCAAAGAAACACTCCAAACGATATTCCTTGGCACTGCTCTGATAATAAGTGCAAAGATCAGGGGAAATAAAATCAGTGTATTTGTCAGCATGGCGGCTTATTGTAAAATAAAATATAATAAAATGATACACATAGCCATTACCATGGCGAAAAAATAACTCCCCACATTGCCAGTCTGCAATTTTCTGGACATTAATCCCAACTCTCTTACTGACCTTCCACTCATGGAAATAGCCGAAGTGAAAACCCCTTCTTCCACCCATTTATTCAGTATGTTCGAAAATTTGTTGAGATTTTGGGTAACTAGATTTTGGTAAATTTCATCCAAATAGAATTTGTTGTAGCCTGTTTTGCCAATTACATTTCCGGGTACTTCTAGCGCATTTTCTCTTACTTCTTTTCCAAATTTTAGGTAAGCCATGTAAGCTGCAAATCCTACAACAAATAAAGTCACTCCCATCAAAATTAATTCAAGTGAGGCAGACTGGTGGGGCGTTACAATGTGAATGGTTCTTGAAAGGAAATAATCAAGAATATGATGGCCTCCCAAACTATGTGTAAACAATGCGGGGATTCCTATAAATCCCAATACCGCACTTAATACTGCCAGCACTACCAAAGGGCGGGTCATAGCAGAAGGCGATTCATGGGCATGTTTGTTGCTTCTGGCACTACCAAAAAATGAAAGGTAAAATAGTCTGAACATGTAAAAGGCTGTCAAAGCACTTACGCCCAGTGCAATTGCAAAGGCAACTATACCACTGCTTTCAAACAAGGTCATTAATATTTGATCTTTCGAGAAAAAACCGGCAAAGGGTGGTATACCTGCTATGGCCAGTGTACCTATTAAAAAGGTGTAGTAAGTAAGAGGCATGCTATTTTTGAGACCACCCATTTTCCTCAAATCTTGCTCTCCTTCAAGCCCGTGAATGATACTGCCAGCCCCCAAAAACAAAAGGGCTTTGAAAGCAGCATGGGTAAGTACGTGAAATACAGCCGCATTAAAGCCTCCTGCCCCCAGCGCAGCAAACATAAGCCCCAGCTGCGAAACGGTAGAATAGGCCAGTACTTTTTTAATATCATATTGATATACAGCAATAATAGCAGCAATCAGTGTAGTTGCTAATCCTGTATACAATATAATTTCCATGGCAATAGGTGCAAGTAAATAGATGGCACTGGACCTTGCAATCAAATAAATACCTGCAGTCACCATAGTAGCAGCATGTATGAGTGCTGAAACAGGGGTGGGACCAGCCATGGCATCAGGCAACCAGGTGAATAGCGGCAGTTGTGCACTTTTTCCTATAGCGCCTACAAATAACAACAAAGCTATGGATGTCAACAATGTTTCATTTCCGATGGTGGCAATTTGGGGGAATACGGCACTAAAATTTAAACTTCCAAAATTGGAAACCATCAACATAACGCCCAACAAAAACCCGAGATCTCCAATTCTGTTCATGATGAACGCCTTATTAGCTGCCTTGCTGTAGTCTGTGTTTTTGTACCAAAATCCAATCAGCAAATAGGAACACAAACCTACGCCTTCCCATCCTACAAACATGAGAAGATAGTTGGAAGCCATTACCAAAACCAACATGAAAAATATAAACAGGTTGAGGTAGATAAAAAATCTATTGATCCCTTCGTCCCCATGCATATATGCTTTGCTGTACCAGTGAATTAAAAAACCTATGCCGGTAATGACAAATACAAACACTGCAGTCAAGGGATCCATATAAAGTTGGAAGGGTATAGAAATGTTTTCGTA
>CALMWS010000372.1 GCA_937870795.1 uncultured Bacteroidota bacterium
AATGTCAGCCACCTTTCAAAATGACGAGCTTCCAATGGCATCACTGCATGTGGCGCAAATGGCGTGCCCTGGTAGGTGCGCTCGTCCAATAAAATGGTCTGCCAAAAGCGGTACATTTTTTCCAGATGCTGGGGCCAGCGGTCTTCAATGATGTTGTTGAAAATTGGGCCGATGAGCTCATCCTGCCTCACCACTTCGTAAAATTGGTTGACAAGATTTTGAATATCCTCTAGTGTTTCAATGTCTTTTTTCATAGTACTTATTTCAAATAGGTTAAACCACAGCCCACATCTTCTGCAAGAGTGGCCACTGCTGTTTGTTCCATCATTTGCTGCAGAGCATTGCGCACCACAACAAAATTTTGGTGAAGCGGACAGGGTCGTTCGGCATCACAATCCCTCAGACCCATGCCACATTTGGTAAATAAAACATCACCGTCTATGGCTTCTATGATATTAGACAACTTCATCTCTCTCAGGGTGTGGTGATCCATTTCAAATCCTCCTGATGGCCCTTTCAATGATTTGATGATTTTTTTATGCACCAATTCCTGCAAAATTTTTGCGGTAAAGGCTTCGGGTGAGTCTATGGCATTTGCAATGGCACTGAGATTGGTCCTGCGCTCTTCAAGGGTTTCACGGGCAATAAAAAGTACTGCACGGATTCCGTATTCACACGATTTTGAAAACATATTGCAAAATTTCGGCACAAATCTATACGGTTAAAACAATTCAGGATATGATTGTCCGAAATATGGCGGGTGATCTTCGTCACCACTGTGAGTTTTTTATCCCATTAACCAAAAAGATGACATTGGTGCCGCAACCAGGCAGCATGAGCCACATCCAGCTGTGGGCTCAATTTGTCGTACACCTCGGTATGATATCGGTTGATCCATGCCTTTTCTCCGGCATCTAAAATGGCTTCATCAATGAGTTCTTTGTCGAAGGGCATAAGGCTCACCGTTTCGAAATTAAAGTAACCATCCATATTCGACTTACCTACGACCACTACGTTTTCGATGCGAATGCCGTACTGATTTTCAAGGTAAAGGCCGGGTTCATTGGATATGACCATGCCCGGCAATAAGGCAGTTCTGCCCCTTTCAGTGCCTACACCCGCTATGCCGTGCGGGCCTTCGTGTACATTGAGGTAATATCCTATGCCATGGCCGGTTCCATGGAGGTAATTGAGTCCGTGTTGCCACAAAAACTGCCTTGCCAGCACATCGAGTTGTGCCCCACAACTTCCTTCCGGAAAGATAGCTCTGGCCAAAGCGATGTGACCTTTTAATACAAGGGTATAGTGTCTTTTTTGACTTTGATCCGGCTTGGACAATGCAATCGTGCGCGTGATATCGGTAGTGCCACCGTGGTACTGTCCGCCACAGTCGATCAGTAAGATGCCCTCTGGTTTGATCTCTGCACTGTGGTGGTGATCCGGATGGTAATGTACGATGGCACCATTGCCCTTGTATCCTACAATGGCATTAAAACTTTCCCCCTGATAACCTTCTTGTTCCGATCTGAATTTGGCAATAACTTCCCCAAATACTGCTTCTGTGATGACCGATTTACCCAAATGGTCTTCCAGCCATTTGAAGGCATAGACCAGGGCTACTCCATCTTTAACCATGGTTGCCCTCAAATGGTCGATTTCTGAATTTGTTTTTACCCCTTTGGCTATGCGCGCAGGAGCATCGGCATGGATGATATGGCCATTTATGGCCTTGTACAGTTGAGTATTGAGGGTTGACGCTTCCACCATCACGGTCTTTGATGCATCCAGATCATTGAGATTGGCCACGATTTGGTGGTAAGGTTTCACTTGTACTCCATCAACCTCCAGAGCCGCTCTGCTTGTTTCATCCAATTTTTTTGGATCCAGGTATAAAACAACGTTTTGATCACCCACCAGAGCGAAGGAAACCACCAAAGGATTAAATTCTACGTCCGTACCCCTTATATTGAATGTCCAGGCTATATCGTCGAGTGAACTCATTACATGGTAATCGGCGTTTTTTTCTGCCATAGCCTTACGAATAAGGTCTAATTTTTCACTACGCATCTGGCCCGGAAAAGGCTGCTCAAACAAACGCACCGGTCCGTCAGGCAGGGCTGGTCTGTCGGTCCAGATTATACTTATCAGATCAATGGTCTTTAATGAGATGCCCTGAACGGCCAACATTTGTTCGTATTGATCGAACTGCGATTTTGATATATCGGCTCCATCTATGACCACTACATCACCACTTTTGAGGGTTGAACACAACCATTCAATATGCTCAGGTGCAAATTGATTTTTAACTTTAAACAGTCGAATAGCGCCGCCCTTCAACTCTTCCTCTGCCTGCAAGTAGTAGCGGGAATCTGCCCATAAGCCGGCCTCATTGTGGGTTACCACTACCACTCCGGCTGAACCCGTGAAACCACTGATCCATTCTCTGTCTTTCCAGCAGGCTGCCGGATACTCACTCTGATGTGGATCTGCAGTGGGTATGATCACGGCAGCTATGCCTTTTTTCTTCATTACTTCTCTTAAGGCATTTACTTTGGCGGTGTTGCTCATGGCTTCATGTTGGTTATGAGACGCTAATGTAGGAGGAAATGAAATATATAAAAAATGTAAATATATTATATATTGTTTTAATGGATTAAATAATGAAATTCAACAAATTAAAATTTATTAATAATTGTAATATGAAATAAAGAAATTATATTTGCAGCGCATCCCACTGCGTTTCTGAAACCAGTGGCAACCGTTTTTTGTTAATAATGCGTAGTAAATCGTCATGCTAAAACAGAGCTTAAGTCAGAAAATGCTTCAAAAGTTGTCTCCACAACAGATTCAACTCATGAAGTTATTGCAGATTCCTACTGCTACCCTTGAAGAGCGAATAAAAGAAGAACT
>CALMWS010000373.1 GCA_937870795.1 uncultured Bacteroidota bacterium
GGAGGCAATAGAGCTGTATTGTTCTTAATACAATCAAATTGCTGCAATATGTTACATTCGGAATGGGTTAAAAGAAACAATTTCCCCTTCAATTTTACAACTAAGGCTTCATGCTTTAGTGATTCCTGTTTAAAGCTGGCTTTATTGTCAGCTTTGAAGAACTGCTATATCCATGTAGCTAGGGGCACAACCCAATTAGTGGCTGCTAAGTCTGCGCAGCCAAACCATAAGGAATTTTCATTCAATCAATTAACAATAGATTTTACAATGGGAAAAAACCTGTCTCAAAGGCGGAATGTCAATCGTTCTGCTGAAAAATTTAATTACCATCCTTTCCTGGTGTTGTTTGCCATATTGTGGATAACTTCTTTTCAGTCAGTGGCTGCACAAGGAGCTGCACAAGCTAGCAACGGCATCCGATTTTCGAGGACAGCTGCTATTGTGATGGACAAAACCATTTCGTTTGGAAGTACCTTGGACATGGGCATGCTTAAGCCGGAAACCACCTGGGAAATAGAAGATCAGAGTGGTGTTATTGCCAGTGGCAGCGGCAATGAACTCAACGAATATGTATTTGGTATACCCGGATACTATCAGGTAAATATCCATGAAAACATCGTGATTGAACCGGGATCCTGTTCGCACAACACGTGTCCTGATATGATCAACCTCCACGTGAGCAATGTGCGTATGACTTTTCACAACGCAGAAATTACATTTTCTGATTCCTTAAGGGTAGGTGTTGGCGCAGAAGGAATCACCATGTTGGTTCCGGTCACTGTAGAGAGATACAACAAATATTTGCCCATAGAATACAATGCCACAGAAGTAAGAACCGCTGGTGTGGGAACCGAAATTGTTGCAGAATTGGATGCCCAGACACAGTTGAGAGAAGGAAAACAAACCCTGACCTATCAGTTGTCAGGAAAGGCATCGAAGCCAGCATACATCATGTTTGATTTTATAGATACCAATGGCATGGTTCAATCTTACGCAATGCCATTTCCAATTGCCCAATAACCTAAATGCCCCAAATTATGACACAGTTTAATATCAGTTGCTCAAATAAGTTTATGAAACATTCTTTTTGGACCTTTGTTGTTGTCCTCCAACTTTTAGTCAGTGCTCAGCTTGGGGCACAATGTGGTTTTGATACAGGCGAGGGCTGTGTGGGTACAGATTACTCCAATGCCTTCTCTACATCGACCACCAATAGAAATACCATTGAGTATGACAACTTCGTCTCCTCATTCCACTCTACGATTGTAAGGACAAGCACAGGTGGTTTCAAAGCCTGGGGAGAATATATGAATAATAATGGAAGCAGTCATGCCTTGTCGCCCCTCGATATCACCGTTGCAAATTATCCTTTGCTAACTGGTACTCCACTAAAAGCTACTTTGGGTAGTAATTTTTTCCAAAATGTACAGGGCATTTTGCTTACCACAACGGGATTGTTTGCCTGGGGTTCGGAAGGGGCTGTACTGGACGCCACGATAACTTCAAGCACCACCTTTCAAAAATTGACCATTAACGGCCAGACAGATGGATTGCCTGTGGGAGTGGATCCTGTGGATGTAAAAATGATTACAGCTACTAATGGTGCATTGGCTATTGTTACATGTTCAGGAAGTGTTTACGTAATTTCCCAATTTTCTGAAGTCAGAGGTGTTGGAGGAGGAGGCACCTCCACTGCTTGGTCACAGGTTACAACCAGTACTGCGGGAAACCCAGTCATATCAGGAATAGTAGCTTGCAGATTATCGTATGATTTGGCATATGCTTTAGGCTCCGATGGTTCGATCTGGACATGGGGTTTTAACACATATCTGGGAAATGGTACAGCTTCGGCCACCAGGACAAGAGCAACTCAAATGACCTTGCCAACATTTAACAGTGGTCATTCTGCAAAAATGATAAGCCTTACATCTTCAGGAGGAACCAATCCATCATATTACATTTTATCTACGGATAATAATTTATATGCTGTTGGAGAAAACACCAACAAACAGTTGGGTGATTGGACAACAACTGACAGAAATGCATGGGTGCAACCTAGATATACCAGCACCTCGGGGCCAGTAATGAATAATATTAAATGGATAGCCGCCAACGAAAACGACAGTGGAACAAGTTCTTTAGGTGCCATTAATGTTTTAACAACGGGTACACAGGTGTATAACTTTGGGCAAAATGCACTCTCAATGTTGGGTAGAACTGGAGATCCTGTAGATCCGGGAACTCCAGCGGGAATAGCCCCAACTGATGAAATGATTGCTTTAGAGACTGGAGGGCATACCTCTCTCTATGTTAAAAAATGTGAATTAAACTTTGGTTATGTAGGACACAGAATCAATGGATCAATGGGAAATGGATCAGGAGCAAATGCTACAGAAACTTCCGTAACCTATGCCACTGCGAATGTTGCTATCTGTGCAGCTGATGCAATACCAAAAATTATTTTATCCATTACTCCTTCGGGATCGGGGGGTAGTTATTGCACTACACAGACAGCCACCGTGACTGCATCACCTCCGGGTGGAACTTTGTCGGTATTTTCAGGTCCAGCAACCTTGTCAGGAAACAACCTCACTTTTTCAGGACCTGGTCAGGTGATTTTGGCATATACCATCTCTCCACCATGTGGAGGGGTAAGTGATGTTAAAGATACCCTTGATGTGATTGTTTGCGTAAGTGCGGTTAATGAGACCGGCACTGTGTATAGTTACACAGGGGGTACAGCCATTACCAATGTGGTATCAAATGACCTGATCAATGGCAGTCCTGCTACCCTGGGAGGGGCTGGTAATGCCACCATCGCCCAATCGGGTTCATGGCCATCGGGCATAATGCTTAATACCTCTACCGGGGCTATAACCGTTGCGCCAGGTACACCTGCAGGAACATATCAGGTACCTTATCAAATATGTGATAAGCTCAGTCCTCCCAACTGTTTAATAGTTTTGGACACAGTTTTTGTCTTACCTTCAATATTATCATTAAATATCACAAAAACGCAAACTGGAGGTCCTAATCCAGTGACATCTGTAGGACAAGTAATTAATTACCAGATTGTGGTAACCAATACGGGGAATACAACCCTTACAGGAGTCAACGTAACAGATATATTGCCCAGTGGATCAGCCGGAACACCTTCAGGTCCTGTAGAAAGTATCAGCTCCAATGGCCAACTCAATGTGGGTGAAACCTGGACATATACAATCAACTATACTGTAACTCAGGCAAATATCGATGCTGGAGGTTCTATTGTAAATACTGCATCTGTAACAACTACAGAAGTGCCGGGTCCAACAACGACAACTGCCACTACTCCGGTGACACAAAGTCCATCACGAACCATATCAAAAACAAGGACAAGCGGCCCCAGCACAGTAACAGCAGCAGGCCAGGTACTGGGCTATACCATCGTAGTAACAAATACGGGCAACCAGACCTTGACCGGAGTAAATACAACGGATGTATTACCAGGCGGAGGAGCAGGCACACTTACGGGTCCTACAGAGAGTATCAGCACCAATGGCCAATTGAACGTTGGAGAGACCTGGACGTACACCATCAGTTATACAGCCACACAGGCGGACATAGATGCAGGAGTGAATTTGGTAAATACAGCGAGTGTAACCACAACACAAACACCAACTCCGATATCATCCAGTGCTTCAACTCCTGTAAGTCAAAGTCCATCATTGACCATCACAAAAGATCAAACGAGTGGTTCAAACCCAATCACAGCAGCGGGTCAGACCATCAACTATACCATCGTAGTGACCAATACGGGTAACCAAACCCAAACAGGAGTGAACGTAAGCGACGTACTTCCTGGCGGTGGAGCAGGCACCCTGACAGGCCCTGTAGAAAGCGTAAGTTCAAACGGAAGTTTGAACGTAGGCGAGACGTGGACCTATACCATCAGTTACACGGCTACCCAAGCAGACATTGATGCAGGTGCCAACTTGGTAAACACGGCAAGTGTTACCACCACACAGGTACCGGGTCCAACTACGGATACAGCAAGTACACCGGTGACCCAAAGTCCATCATTGACCATCACAAAAGATCAAACGAGTGGTTCAAACCCAATCACAGCAGCGGGTCAGACCATCAACTATACCATCGTAGTGACCAATACGGGTAACCAAACCCAAACAGGAGTGAACGTAAGCGACGTACTTCCTGGCGGTGGAGCAGGCACCCTGACAGGCCCCACCGAAAGCATCAGTAGCAACGGCCAACTGGACGTTGCCG
>CALMWS010000374.1 GCA_937870795.1 uncultured Bacteroidota bacterium
GGTTCCGCATTTTCAATAAAATCCATTGATTACAATTTACAATCTGTAAGATAGGTAGTATTCAAATGCTTTACAAACATTAATGTTCCAAAATCAGAATTTAATCGACGAGATCCAGCTATTTATACATGAACTTAATAAAAAACACCTCAAGCATTCCTCGTCATGCTAAAATCATTCATGCCCTGCAAAGAATTTCGCATCACTTTGTAATTTTGACAGAAAACCTATTGTTTTAGGAGTAATTGACTTCCGATCGTTTTATTCGTTTCGTCATAAAATTTTATTACATATGTACCTTCTTGCCATTTAGATGTGTTTAGGTCATTCACGTTTAAAAAGGTAAACAATTTGAGTCCACTTAGATTGAATACTTCAAGTTTAGGCATCCTGTTTTCAAAAACAATATATTCCGAGGTTGGATTAGGGTATATAAATACGGGATTTTTAGTTTCTTCATCCGTATTTACAATACATTTTGCTTCAACTTCTTCCAATTCACTGCAACCAGAGCCGTTGTTTTCAATTGCAATTTCATCACGGGGAATAACCGAAATTAAATTGCATATCGCTTTGCTGCTGCAAAAATCCAGATTTGGGTTTTTTGCCAGAATCAACGAATTTCCATTATAAACCTTGTAAACATATAACGGGCTTCCCGCTTGGTTAATATTTAGTTTATTAAAACTCTGTGGCAGGTAATTAATAGAAAAATTACAATGTTTTAAGCCTTCATTTTCAATGAAGACCAGATGCTTTATAGAGTCAAAAGTGACTGAATCAAAATCAATAGTTCCATTAATATTGAATAAGTCCAGCGTATTGATTTCATTTACGTGCTTTAATTCTTTTAAATGAAGGTTTATCGCAGTATTAAAAATGAAAAGCCGGTTTAGTCCTCTTACTTGTTCAATGGGCTTCAAATTTTCCAATGTTTCAATATTCCCAAGTCCTAAACTTCTTAACGTTTTTAGATTTTCGACTCCAATTAATTTAAAATTAGTTTTAATATTTCCCAGGCTTAATGACGTTACCTCTTCCAAAGAAGAAAACTGGGTTAAGTCTTTAATAAGATTATTGTTTGAAATAACTAAGTTACTTACTTTTTTAAACTTATTAAAACCTTCTAAGTGAATAGACCCTGATAAAGCTGCTCTAAAACCACCCAATCTCAAATTGTCAAAACCCTTAATTTTTGAAACTCCTTCCTGCGGCAAAGTAATTTGCCACTGATAGATGCTATCGATGTGATGCAGCCCTTCTATATAAAGTGATTTATCATTGTAGATCTCAAAGCCATAAACCATTACCTTGGTTTGTTTCAACACAATCAAGGTGTCCAGTACATCATTTTCAGATACATAAAAATTATCAATGCTATCCAGTGCTACATCGTTAAACAGCTCTACCTTTCTCAATTTTGGATTTTTTCTTATCCAAAATTCCCTTACTTTTTTTATTTGTTTTAATGGCGAAACATCCACAATGTCTCCCACGGTGTCGTTGACGATCACCACTCTTATGCTGGTGCATGCCGGATATTTTATAGAAAAACTATCTATTTGACTTTGACTTCTGAATTGGTATTCCGATAAATGTGTTTCTTGGCCAAAACTAAAGACTGTTAAACTTACAAGAAAAAAAATAATTGCAATTCTCATTTTCTAACGCTTTTTAAATTTCAGATGGTTTATTCCTCATGCTAATGATGCAAACATAGTCAAAAAACATGTATTAAAACTAAGTTTTGGCCCCCTTTCGCCGTTGGTTTTTAAACCAGAAATCATTGATATACCTTAACAATACAAGTTCACCACGGTATTGCAGTTTCTATGAAACATAGCTACACCAATACTAAAAATAAGTTTTATTCAATTGCTAAGAATTTGATTTGGAAAAGGGTAGTATTCTGGTTGTGCTCCAAATAATATTCGGAATTGCATTAAAACATTTGTTTTGGTTAATTTAAAAACTATCTAATAAATATGATCATTTATTTTATATCTTTATACTTAGAATCACCGATAAATATCCTTTTATATGAAAAAAATCTTTCTAACTTTCGTGGCATTCTTATTTCTTTATCCAGCCTATAATCAAAATCTTTGTGAAGGCGACACCCTCGCACCCTCCTTAACTGTGATTAAAATGTCAACAGGTATTGTAGATTCCAATAACTGGATTCGTCTTTTTGCCATCGATTTTAGCCTGCAGGCAAGTGACAATTGCAGCCCTGAAAACAAACTGCTTTTTACCTTTGATGGTGCCCTTCCTATAGCAAGTAAGATCAATGAAGAACACTATTTTAAAGGTAAAGGAAAAATAGCCTCTGAACATGAATTTAAAGTAGGAAAGGCCCAGCTTTGGAAACCCCAGTACCGATCATCTGAAATTACTGCAAATGGATGTTTTTATGATTTTCCATCCAAAAAAATGACGATTAGTTGTTGGGACGAAACTTTCAACGAAGCAAAAGATAGCACGAATATTTCCTTAAAAGTACTGAATAATTTTCCTTGTCATCATGTCAATTTTCACGTTAGTACTCTTGGGGGGCAGGGGCTTACTCAATTTGATGTAAAGGTTGAAGCGAGCTATCATGGTTTTCCTCAATATTATTCCGGTGACCATTTATTGTGTGCCAATATACCGTTTAACGGATTAGAAATCTGTGCCACACTCAGTAAAACAGATGATGCGTCCAATGGAATAGGAATAAAAGATCTAATAATCTTGCGTAATCACATTTTAGGCATTAATAAAATTACCAACCCATATCTGTTGATTGCCGGAGATGTCAACAATGATGGCAAACTAACGGCTTCTGACCTTGTTGAATTAAAAAAATTATTGTACGGTTTAAAGAACTCTCTTCCTGGTGGGCAAACTTGGATGCTGTTCCCCAAAGATTTTTTCAATACAGATATTGATGATCCATGGTCATTTATAAACATGTTTAACAAGCCAAACTGCCAAACAATCAATACTGCAGTAGGCGACAATAACTTTTATTTTATTGCCATTAAAAAGGGAGACCTTGATTTTAATGCGAAGCCTTAATACAGAATAAATTTAATTGATTTTTATGCTGTAGACACTAACCACTTATCAATAAAAGGACATTTACAATTCGCTTTTATAAACTTACCAGCCAGGAATCAAGTTGAGGCCAAAGGTCCAACGGCCCCTGTTGTCGAGCTGCCTTGCATAATAAGGCTCCAAAATCATGGCACCAAAAAGATTGACCCTAAGCGAAAAACCCAGACTCCGGGCCAATGCCGGTTTGAGGTATTGGTATGCATAAAGTGGATCACCATTGTTGTTGAGAATCACATTGCCATTGTCGTCTCTTTGAATGGCGTATATCAATTCTCCCTCTTTAA
>CALMWS010000375.1 GCA_937870795.1 uncultured Bacteroidota bacterium
CTTGCTGGTCATGCCCACGTACAGGCATTCCAGCACCCCATTGAATTGGGGGTTAGCCTCCCGAAACTTGCGATTTTCGGTGAAGACTTTTTTGCGGAGTTCTATGACGTAGAGGGTGTACATGGTGTGTTTTACCACTGCAAATTTTGTGCCGTAGGCATAGGGGGTAAACCGGCAACGGGGTACGTGTCCCTATAGCTGCGAAGCAGATGTAGGGATCCGGCAACGGAGCACCTGTCCCTATGCCGGGTACCGGTGTAGGGATCCGGCCCCTACACCTCTTTCGAAGCGTTTGGGCAAGCACCTGTCCCACTTCTGTGGCATAAGTATTTGTGTTTGTCAGATTCAAAAAAGTTGATCATTTTTTAACCCAACAATTGAATCTTGTTTCAATCAAATTGGTCAGTAATGTTAAAGTACCATAATTAATTTTAATATTAATATTTGTTTTTCGATACTTTGTTTAATTTCACAAAACAATCAGACTAGCATGAAAAATCTTCCAATTCAAATTTGTTTTATTTTTTTGGGGATGGCGTTGAAAGCTCAAAACAATCCACAGATAGTTGAATTCACCAATGTTCAACCAGATTGGAGCTTAATTACTATTGATACAAATTTTGTGCCTTCTCCATTGGATGAATTTCCAACCAAATATTACAACAGAGTAATAAATGATATTAAATTATCAGGAAATAATTTAATAATACAGGAAAGTTCGTTCTCAAAAAGTCCTGCCTTTGGAGCTTCGGGAGCATTGATTCATTCTGTCAATAGGGAAACTGGCAAATTGAACTGGACACACCATTGGAATGAATATACGGGAGTAAAAAATAGAGAAGATTACAAAGGTTTTGAGCTGGTAACCGCTGGTGAAGATGTTTCATTAATTTTGGGATCTTGCAGAGACAACGATACAACTTCATTTAACAATTTTTCTCTTTCATTTTATTGCCAACCTAGTATAAGAACCCTTAATCAAGCGGATGGCAGCCTCATTTCACACCAATACAACAATGAAGACAGCATTTTAAAAGGTATTGGTGGTGTATTGTGGTCAAAAGTGGCACTAAATAAAAAAAAGGAGCGGTTTTTTACAATTAAAGGACAGGATTTAGAAACAGATACAGCCATAATAAATAAAATCACCATCATGCCTCTGGATGATGACAACCATTTTGAACCGGAGTTCGTTTTTGAATACAAATACAAAACGACAGTACCATCTTCTATACCCGGGCGAAATTTTGTTCCTTTTTTGTTTCAGGCAGACCCCAATACCCTTGTACTCTTTTTTGGAGACAATGAAATTAATGATTTCGTCAATTCACCCAAAAGTCTCAGAGTGGTTTGGGTTGATATTTCTGACAAATACAACATCCAGATCAAAGCGGAAAAAGAAGTAAGGGACTTGCTCTATTTTCCTCAAGTCAATAGTGCAATTCATACTTATAATTTTTTTGGCTTTGATAGTGGCTTTATTTTAGGACAACCTCTTCCTGATGAAAACGGAAAAAGATTTACTTACTTACGATGGTTTGATTCAGATGGCAATTTAAAAGCAAGCATCGATAAGCTTGTTATTGGCAATGAACAATTTTTGACAGTGATGCCAATTAAAGTTTACGATGGAAAGTTATATCTAGTAACCGTTATAGCGTTGTCCCAAACTCCACTGAAATACTCGTTGATCAGTGTTGATGGAGATGGAGTTCTCACAAAAGTAAAGGATTTAGACTACAAAATACCCCAGGGATACAGAAAGGTAGAACTCACCAATGTGGCTGAAATGGATGAAGATGGAAATATATATTTATGCTTTTTATGCAACGAAAGATCAAGTGATGGCATAGATTATTATTACATCCAGTATGTCAAATTTGATGGAGAAAAATTAGGGATAACCACCAACACAACCGATATCCGGTTATCAGATCTCACTTTAGTTCCAAATCCTACATCCAATACCATTCAGTTGAAAGCATTGAATGACAATGAAGGGCATATCAACATTTACACGATTTTGGGTGAAAGTATGAAATCACTACCATATCATACAGGTAACGATATTGATGTCACAGACATCCCAAATGGTTTGTATTTGCTGAAATTTACACACAAAAGCAATCAAGGTGTTAAAAACTCGATATTTAAATTTGTGAAAGAGTAGAGGTATGGTTTCTTATTGTCACGTCCTAAAAAAAGTTGACACTTTTTAGTGAATAATCCTGCTGCAAGTTTACATTTTTTCTAATCCTATTTTTAACGCCCTAATCCTATCACCTCCACAGGCAGCTCTCCTCCTCCCTTCCGCTCTAGGCGGGTATAAGCTTCTGTTGGGAAAAAGATATCAGTCATTACGACCTTACCGCCGTTGACGAAGATTTCGATGGAAGTGGCATCGATGCAGGCTTCAAAACTTTGGTTGGCAGTTTGGGGTATTTCAGGGCCGTAGTGGCGTGCAGCAAAGCCAGGGTAAAAATCGCTGAGGCCGGTGTGGCTGCGGTCAATGAACCAGCGGCGGGTTTTGGCTTCATAGCCAAAGTCGAGGTGTTCTCCTTTGGTATTGGAGAGGCTAAAAACTACATCTTCCTCTGTAGTGGTAAAAGAAGCTACTATTTTACAGTGTGAGAGATTGGCATCTTCTAGCACTTTAGCCTGGGGGTCTTTACTTTCTATCTTACTTTTTTCCAAAGATTTTAATTCTACAGCGGGCTTTGACACCATGGAGTAGTCATTGCCTTTCTTTATTAACGATAATTCTCTGGGTATGGTCATGGTGCTGCGCCAGCGGGTGGTGGGTACATTTTGGGCGTAGAGCCAGTTGCTCATCCAGCCCAGCGCGAGGGTTCGGGTGCCGGGTGTATTGCCCCAGGTCACCATGGCATAGTTGTCGGTGCCGTAATCGGCCCATTTTTGATTTTTGATATCCCCTTTGAAGGTCTTGCCATCAAAGTCGCCCACAAAATAAGAGGTACCGGTGCCTCCATTGGGTGCCTTTTTTTGGATGCTGGTGATGAGCACCCACTTGTATTCCTCCGTGCCCTCTACCTTAAGTCGCACCAGGTCGGGGCACTCCCACAATCGATCATCACCGGGCAAGCCAAATTCTCCGCTTTCGGTCCAGTTTTTCAGATCGGGTGAGGTATAAAATTTAGCCCTGTCATACGCCGCCAATACCATCACCCATTGTTGGCCCGGCGCATACCACAACACCTTGGGATCCCTAAAGTCGCGAATACCCGGATTTTTCACCACCGGATTGCCCGCATACTTGGCAAAAGTTTTACCCCCATCCGTGCTATAAGCCATAGACTGGTACTGAAACACATTGCTCCCTGACTTCTCCATCTTATCATTGTGGTGGGTAAACACGGCTACCATGGCATTTTTGCCAAAGCCCGCTGTATTGCCCGTATCCACCACCGCAGACCCCGAAAAAATATAACCCAGTGAATCCGGATACAAGGCAATGGGCTGGTGCTCCCAACTCACCAAATCCTTACTGGTAGCATGCCCCCAGTGCATGGGACCCCACACATTGGAATCGGGATAAAACTGATAAAACAGGTGGTAGATACCATCAGCATAAACAAGGCCGTTGGGGTCGTTCATCCACATGGAGTCGGGCGTGAAGTGGTAGGTGGGCCGCCATTTTTCAGCTACCGGCGAAGAGGGTGTGGTCACTTGTTTGCAGGCGAAGAGGTAGCTTATGCTTAGGAGGAGGAAGAGGTGTTTGGTGGGCATGGTTGGTGGAGTTGGTGAGTGAGGGGTAAAGATAGGGAAATCCGCTTCAAATGTTAACGCCCCTCATCTGCTATGAGAGGCTCCCCGCTTCGCAGAAGCGGGACTAAATGGTGTCACCCGGCTATGCCTGGTTAAATGTTCATATATTTTTTATGAGTTTCAGTAAGATAGAAATCACCCTGGAATATAAGGGGTGGTTCCAGTAAGATTGTTTGTCTTGATTTTGAGTCCTTGGAAAACGGGTAAAACAGGTAAAATCATAGGAGCTCCAGTTTATGAATATACTTATTAAGCCGTTGTCAGCAACAACAATGCCTGAGAATTCATCCAACAAAACAAGCTAAAAGAACTAGCCGTGGTGCTTAGAGAAACCATCAGACAAAACGGTTCTATTTACCGGACCATAAAAGAGGGTGTAAAAGCAAAATTGAAAGTAACAGCAAAAGGAATTTTAAGAAAGTATGCTAACCATCGAGACATTCAAATGTTGACAATAGGGATTGTATTAATACAAGCGATTTTGATAGCCAAATGAATTAATGACATATGTAGGGGCCTGGGACTAGGGGCTAGGGGCTAGTTTCGTAGAGACTTGTGTTAGACGACTTGTTTTTTGACGACTTGGGTGGTGCGGATACCGTCTTAAAACATAGAGCCTACAAAATATGTCACACCTCATGTGTAGCAAGGCACATCTCCCTCTTCTCCTGTCGCTCGTCGCATGTCACTAGTCGCAGTACGCCGAAGGCAATAAAAAGGAGAGCAGTAAAACCCAATAATTCACTACCTTTGCAACCCAATAAAATTTGGTGATATGATTGCAATTGATGGTCTGACAGTAGAATTTAGCGGAAAAACACTGTTTCACAATATTTCTTTTTTTATCAATCCCAATGACAAGATCGCGCTCATGGGTAAAAACGGGGCGGGAAAGTCGACAATGATGAAAATAATTGCGGGGGTGAACAAGCCTACACGGGGCCATGTAAGGGCACCTAAGGAGGCGGTGATCGCTTACCTGCCACAGCACTTGCTCACAGAAGACGATTGTACGGTTTTTGAGGAGGCATCCAAGGCTTTCAGCCATGTGTCTGCCATGAAAGCGGAGATGGAGCGACTCAACCACGAAATGGCCACGCGCACAGATTATGACTCTGATGAATACATGAAACTCATTGAAGAGGTATCGGAGCTGGGAGAAAAATACTACGCGCTGGAAGATGTCAACTTTGACGCCGAGGTGGAAAAAACATTGGTGGGTCTGGGCTTTGAAAGGGAAGATTTTACACGACCTACCAGTGAGTTTAGCGGAGGCTGGAGGATGCGCATTGAGTTGGCGAAGATCTTGCTAAAGGATCCTGACCTCATCCTGCTCGATGAGCCTACCAACCACATCGACATCGAGTCGGTGGTGTGGCTGGAAAACTTTTTGATCAACAAGGCCAAAGCAGTTATGGTAATTTCCCACGACAAGGCCTTTATCGACAACATCACGACGCGTACGGTGGAGCTGACCATGGGTAAGATCTACGACTACAAAGCCAATTATACGCATTACCTCCAACTGCGGGAAGAGCGCAGAACCCACCAGCTGAAGGCCTACCGCGAACAGCAGAAGATGATAGCAGAAAGCAAACAGTTTATCGAAAGATTTAAGGGTACCTATTCCAAGACCAACCAGGTCAACTCGGTGGAAAGGATGTTGGAAAAACTGGAAATCATCGAAGTGGATGAGGTGGACAACTCGGCATTGAAGCTGCGTTTCCCTCCTTCTGTGCGATCAGGGGATTATCCGGTGACGGTAGATGGTCTATCCAAATCGTACGACGACCACGTGGTCTTTAAAGATGCATCGATGACCATCAAAAGAGGTGAAAAGGTTTGTTTTGTGGGTAGAAACGGAGAGGGTAAATCCACCATGATCAAAGCCATCATGGGTGAGATCGATTTTGAGGGCAGGTGTACCATCGGGCACAATGTCAAAGTCGGTTATTTTGCGCAAAATGAAGCTGCCAAGTTGGATCCGGAGCTCACCGTTTTCCAAACTGTGGATGAGGTAGCAGAAGGCGAGGTGCGTACCCAGCTGAAGACCATCCTGGGTTGTTTTATGTTTTCTGGTGACGATATTGATAAAAAAGTAAGTGTGCTTTCGGGTGGAGAACGTACGAGACTGGCCATGGTCAAGTTGCTACTGGAACCGGTCAATCTACTCATCCTCGATGAGCCTACCAACCACCTCGACCTCAAATCCAAAGATGTATTAAAAGAGGCCCTGCTCAATTTTGATGGCACCCTCATCCTGGTTTCTCACGACAGGGACTTCCTTCAAGGCTTGTCGCAAAAAGTGTTTGAATTTAAAAACAAAAGGGTGATCGAACACTTTGAAACCATCGATGACTTTTTAGCGAGGAACAGGATGGAGAGTTTGAAGGAAGTGGAGAGGAAGTAAGCAATGCTCGGTGCGGGGCACCTCGCGCAATACGGCTGCGCCTTTGAGCAATGCGCGCTATGCGCTTAGTGCAATACGCTTCGCTTAGTTCAATGCGGCTGCGCCTTTGAGCAATGCGCGCTATGCGCTTAGTACAATACGCTTCGCTTAGTTCAATGCGGCTACGCCTTTGAGCAATGCGCGCTATGCGCTTAGTGCAATACGCTTCGCTTAGTTCAATGCGGCTGCGCCTTTGAGCAATGCGCGCTATGCGCTTAGTGCAATACGCTTCGCTTAGTTCAATGCGGCTGCGCCTTTGAGCAATGCGCGCTATGCGCTTAGTGCAATACGCTTCGCTTAGTTCAATGCGGCTGCGCCTTTGAGCAATGCGCGCTATGCGCTTAGTACAATACGCTTCGCTTAGTTCAATGCGGCTGCGCCTTAATGCAATACGGGCTGCGCCCTTAGTGCAATACGCCTTCGGCTTAGGATGACTGAACGGTTTTGGCTTTGCCAAAAAAATTGATCCCTATGGGCCGTAGGTTTGTAGGGATCAATTTAGTGAAGGAACCACGCGCTAACCGCGTGGCATCGACAAATCATTTTCCAGGCCCTTCTCGCATTATGCGCTGTACACTGCGCCAAGGTAATTCTGAACGGTTTTGGCTTTGCCAAAAAAATTGATCCCTACATGCTGCTGGTACGTAGGGATCAATTTAGTGAAGTACTTCGGCAAGCTCAGCATCGTTCGATTTAGCAAATCAAGATTTGCAATCTCACGGAGAACCACGCGCTAACCGCGTGGCAACGACATATCCTTTTTAGTTCTGTCGTTGCCGTGCAAAGGGTTGCACGGTTCCTCGTGAGTCAGCATATTTATAATTTGCGTTAACGAACGATGCTGAGCTTGTCGAAGCATTAACTTTTTATTGCCACCGGCAATCAAATTGCTACTTCATAGCAAGCGTTCAGTCACACTTCGCTTAGTATAGTAGTGTGTTTTAAGAAGTACGAAAGAAGTAAGTACGAGATATTCACTAATTTACACTCCTAAATTCATTGGGGGTTTTTCCGACGTGTTGTTTGAAAAGTTTGGTGAAATGAGAGGGGTATTTGAAGCCCAGGGAATAGGCGATTTCGCTGATGGATTGTGAAGGGTCAGCTAATTTGATGCGGGCCAGTTGGATGAGTTTTTTATGTATGAATTCCTGTGCTGTGATACCGGTTTCCTTTTTTAATAAGTCACTGAAATAATTTGTGGAAAGGTGGAGGCGGCTAGCACAATACTTAACTGTGGGCATGCCGGACTGCAGGATTAACTCCGAAGTAAAGTATTCATTTAATAGGTTTTCAAACTGGGTAAGGATATCTGTGTTTAAGCTCTTTCGCATGATGAATTGCCTTTCATAAAAGCGAATACAATAATTGAGCAACAATTCGATGTAACTTAAAATTAGGGTTTTGCTGTGAGCATCTGTGTTTTGTTTGAGTTCGTCTACTATCTTTTTGAAACAATCGACGATGATGTGTTTTTCTCTTTCCGAAACGTGGAGGGCTTCATTGAGATCGTAGGAAAAGAAACTGTATTTTGACAAGTTATTAAAGAGGTTGCTGGATGCGATAAAATCGGGATGGAAAGCCAAGGCCCAGCCATTGGGTTGGATGGGGGTTGTGCCGGGCTCAAGGCCAAATGTCTGGCCGGGACCAATGAACACCAAACTTTCTTCCTGATGATCGTATTTGCTTTTTCCGTATTTGAAAGATTCACATCTCACATCTTTAAAGAATACGATGTACAAATCCGACAAATAGATGCCGGGAACGACGGGTTTCGATTTTGTCTGATCCAATATCGTTACCATTGGGTGAAGCGTTTTCTGACCTCGGATGGTATTGAATTGGTAAACACTTTCTAGTCGTACTATCTGTGCCATGACAATGTTGTTTTGCCAAAATTAATGGAACCGGACGATATCTGTGGAAAACCAACTAAAAAACAGTAATATTTATAAGTAATTCCCTCAGATGTATAAGTGGGCCTCAAGCCATTGTACCACTTTTGCACAAAAAATAGTATGATGAGGGCCATTGGGTTTATATTGGGGTTGATTTTAAACTATTCCTTTTGTATAGCACAAGCCGCGGATACCATGCAATCTCCTGTTGTGTTTTCCGGGGTTATTACTGCAACCAATAACGGTATATCCCTATTGCCCAATTTTTCGCTCAACAAGCCTGCTGTACTTTTTGATTTATCGGTCAGTAAAAATCGGGTGAGTTTTGATCCCATGCTGCGGTTTGGCATCAACGGCAAGCCATGGTCTTTTATTTTTTGGTGGAGGTACAAGGCGATCTCTACTCCCAAATTTTCGTTGAGTTGTGGAGCACATCCTTCTTTTTTATTCCGAAGTGAAGTCACAAATCCATCCAACCCGGCAAACGAAACACTAGTAGCACAAAGGTATTTTGCGTGGGAAATAGCACCGCAATTTTATATAAACCCACACATCTCTGCTGGTTTATACTACCTCGGGTCTCATGGTCTAAGCCCCAATTTAATACAATACACCCATTTTCTGGCGTTGCGCAGTAGCATATCGAATATCAGCCTGGGAGGTGGAATAAAATTCACCTTAATGCCCCAAGTGTATTATTTGAAGATGGATCGATTGACCGGCAATTATATGACAATCTCACTTGCCATAATTAAGAGCAATTTTCCATTGACATTGTCCACAACTTTGAATAAAGCAATAAAAACTGATTTAACGGGTACAGATTTTGTGTGGAATGTGGGGGTTAATTATAATTTTAAACTTAAGTATATTCGCCATTAATTCTATCACCTCAATAAATAACTATTTGGGTTTATGACCAAACGTTTTAATGATGTCTTTGACGACGGCAGTGACGTCTTTTCCTCCTGTTTCTAACATAATTTCGCGGTTGGCTTCCATGATTTTTATGGCGTTGTTTTCTTCTGTGCCGATTTTTTTAAGTTTTGACAGCATGCTTTCCCAATACTTGATTTTTTCCTGAATATTTTTCTGTTGTTGGCTGCCTTTGGGTGCTTTATCAAAATCGCTTTGGAGTTTTTTTAGAAGGAAATTTTCAATCTCTTTGGATGATTCTCTGCATAAAGCCTGGATTTTATTGGCATTGGTGAGCATTTTGTTGTTGGTGATACCTGTCATCTTTACCTCGAGGACCTTACCTATGCTTGCCAATTCGCCGGGGGTGAAGGAGGCGATGTTGATGTTGCGGTCCAGCATTCTGGAAGAGGCAAATGCCTCCGGGTGGCGGGAGGTTACAAGGTTCATGTCGGATAACTTCGCACTAATGCCAAATAACTTATAGTATTCATCGTTCATGGCTTTTTGGGCATCATTCATAAAGGCTTCCTTATCAGAGATGATGCCTCCCTTTTTGTAAAAAAACAAAGGTTCATTTTTACTGCCTCTGATGACAGGACCCAGGTCAAGATCCATGCTGGAAGTGCCACCACTGTTGTGATTTCTGAACTGAATAAACTCAATGTCTTTCATCACATATCCTTTGCTTTCCAGGGTTTTGATAATACCCGCAATCATTTCATTGTAGTTTTTCTGAACCCGTCTGTCGAATTTTGACCTCGTCAATGGATCCTGGATGTATTTTAACGACCACTTTGCATCATAAGAAGAATTCAAACCGGCAGCTAGTTTTTGTAGTTCTATTTCTTTTTTAAGAATTGCTGGTCCATTTAAAACCGGGTCTTTACCTTTTAACACTGCGAGCTCACTTTCCAGTTTTTTAAAAGTCGCTATTTCATCCTCGGTATTCAAACTTTTTTGTTTGGTCCGCAATGCATCCAGCATACTTTTGGATCGTTCGGCCGGAGATGGAACGATGGGCTTAAACAAGATGCTTTCTTTACCAAAGGCAACAAAACTGCCTTTCACTGCCAGTTTGGTTCCAAGTTCAAATGCCTTGCCCATAAGGTAGCCCGTACCTGCATTTTTAATTCCATTCCAGAGTTTATCGCCCGCATCAGCACTTCCCGCATTCTGATAACCGTCTACAAATTGCACTGTGGCATTGCCTACAGGAGACCAATAGGATACGGCTTGATTAATACCTTCTTTGGGGCCACCTGCCACCAACCCCGTTGTGCCCCCATAGACGGCTCCAAGCATTTTGGTGCCATATAGGGTCATAGCGGTACCCGCACCATAGGTCTCTGCAAGCGCTACAGGAGCAAAACCAGTTGAAATGGCGCCCACTGCCATAATGGCCATATCGCTGTAAAATTTATTTTCTTCTGCGTTTACCTCTGCTTCTTTGGCCATGGCATGGTCATATTCGGCATAGCCCTGCACCTGTTCGTTGATGGCTGATGCTATTTTTTTTGCCTTATCAAGATCACCAGATCCAATCACCCGGGCATCGAGGTTTTTAAGCACCCTGGTCCTTGTTTCATTTCTCAATTCCTCGGGCAATAATTGTAACTGCCTTTCAATGCGTTCAGAGATTCTTCGCGTAGCATCCATTCGTGAAGCGTTTTCCCGAATGTTTTGTATAAATTGATTTCTGGCCACGTCGTCAAACACCGTTCGGTTGTGTACCAACTGTCCTGACTTGTAAGAGTCAACCAAATCTTGTTCGGCCTGCAAATTGGCCTCTTTGTTTATGATGTTCCGTTCAATCGTTTTAAGCCTGTCTTCCTGGGCTTTATACTCCTGTGGTGTTTTTGCCTTTTGCATCAGATCAATAATGACACTCCTTTCAATCACATCTTTATCAATGTCACTCCTGATCAAAGTAAGCAGTTCAGAGTGGTAATCTATCGCCTCCTGTCTATTCTGAGCTTCTATTTCATCGTCCGTCACTTTGGGTTTTGATTCCCTGGCATCTGCAGTCGGTGTTGGTGTATTGGATTCATTTTGCCCGGCCATTTTTCTATTAATCAGCTCTCTAAAAAAAATTAACCTTTCATCGCCACCGGGGGCAGCAATCCATTTTGTCAATGAGAGGGGCAAATCATTCATCCACTGGCTGGCGACTTCATGGAATAGTGGTATCATTTTTTGTTTATACCTCAATCTTTTAATTACCGACTTGCAACTTTCCTTTTGACGCTCAATACTTTCATACTCCTCTCTGTTATTAAATGCATCAATTGATTTCAACTGCTTTTCCCAGGCATCCACTTTACTGCTTAATTCGACCACACGGGCTTCATCAAGTCCGGTTCCCGGCAATAATACCTTTGCTGTTGCCCTTATAAAATAATAATATATACCATCGATGGTGAGTTGTAAAGTGTTTTTATCCTGAGAAAGTGATTTCTCCAAATCCAAAGAAGAAAACTCAGCAATGAGTGGTTGGTTGCAATCGCAGTACCTGAATTTACCCATTTGATTCCTTGGCTCTTCTGTCAGCATATATGCTTCAATACTACAAATCAGATTTTTAGAAAATGGATTCTCCATCGGCATTTCATAAACCAACATACATTCGGCTTGTCTTTCGTAAAACTCTATGTCTTTATACCCTTCCGAATAGCCGATCCAAATTCCGGTGAGTTCACTGGTACAAGCCTGGTCCTCGGCAGCCATCATTTTGTTGTATCGTTTTCTGGCTTCACATTTTGACTCATTGGGATTAGGTGGATTGCCCAGTTTTTCTATTTTTCCAGCTAAAACTCTCATTCGATCTTCAAGAGACTGCAATGGCAGACTACTGATTTTTGCTTCTGCCATAATGGACTCCCAGGCGACTTTTTCATTAGCCTCCACTGCATAAGAAGCATCCAAAAGCAAAAGTTGCAAATCTGACACAATCCTGGCATAGGATTCTCTTAACGATAAAAACTGTAAAACAAGTGGGTTAAGTTGATTTAAGTAGTCAATAACTTTTTGATCCGGATAATCAAAAAGTGGGGTCCACACCGTTTCAAACTGTTTGTACTCTTTATCCGGCATGGGTCCGTATAAAATTCTTAATAATTCAAATGAAGAAGACACCGCAGAATTGTATGCCAGATTAGATAGGTCTTTGAAATCAGGAATGATAGGTATAGACAGATCATTCCCTCCTGGTACCGGTTCTGTACCTTTAATAGCTCCTTCTTCCTACCAGGGAGCTCCGGTTGTTTGAGTCAGGTTTTGACATGGCTCATTGATCTCAAACTTTAATGTGGGTATCTTACCTTTTATTATTTCATCTGCGGGCGACAAGTTGATGTCATTTGTTGGCAGGATCTGCTCCTTTTTGCCTTTGGCTGATTCCGGTTTTGTTTCCTTTATGTTTGATTCTACTGTCGGATTGCTATTTGTTTTCACCTTTTTAAATGAAGACAAATCGTCCTTCTCTTTGGCTCCATTTTCCTTGTCATCAGGCAGCAGCTTGTCTTTTTTATTCGAGGATGCTACTTCAATGGCTGAGATGGGTTGAAGAGATAAAAACGAAAGAAATTTCATTGATTCCTCAGAAGGTTCATTGCCCGATTTTTTTTCAATTACCTCAAAATGAAACAACTTTTTATCGACAGTCAAATTATAAATAAATTTCACAGTTTGGTCTGAGCGCGATTTAACCTTCATAAAATGGGCACCTTTCTGTGCCAATAATTTGATCGGCACCATCTGTTTTCTAAGCTCTACAAATTCCTGGGTTTTTCTAAGTTCATTGATAAAGAACAATATTTGTTGATTGAACTCCTGTGCATTTTGAATGCTCGTCTGTTCCTTTTTTATCTTTACTAAGGCGCCACTACCTTTATTTTCAAAAACAAAAAAGTCATTGCTCGCCGTTGAAGCAGGCACCCATTCACCGTAATTCTGAACATAAAATACACCATATTTTTCACACACGCTGATGAGGGTATCCTGTGCCTTCAGATGGAAGACAACAAAAGTGAAGAGCACAATCACCTTGCTCCTCGATAAAAAGAAATTGATTTTCATTTTACGGATAATGACAAAGTAGAAATAAAATATAAAACCCTCTTGATTATCTGAAAATCCAAATGATATCATTATAGGTAGGTTGCTGATTTTTACCCCAGGCAACACCTACATCTCTCCATGCTCTTATTCGAAGTGACTCAAGCATCACCTGATTTTCAAACACTTTTTCAATAAACTTCCAGTCCCGGTTCTCATCTTTCAATTCTTTCTCTTCCATGCGGGAGATGAGTTTGAGTGCATCACCATAACAAACAGAACCAGGATCAATTTGTGTGAGCAGGGCCCCTGCCAACTGTGCTCCTTCTGTATTGGGACGGGCAGCCCAGCAGGAGGAAGCCGCACTGATGAGGATCTGACAATTGTAATCAGCAAATTCCTTGTAGATGGGTCCCATTTCATCCATTGCTTTCATATAACAATCCTTTGAAACTTCCGGTATACCGGCCAAGGTAGTCATGGCGTCTGCATACTGCCTCATAGATGCCTGTGCTTTTGCCCTGGCAATGACAAAATCACATCTTGAATTATAATATTCAATAATTTTAACTTTACCTTCTTCCAAAAAAGCATCTACTTTAGGGTGTTTAAAGTCAATACTCTTAATGGCGTTGGTATAGGCTTTGGTTTGATTGCTGCCTGCACCTTTCACTTCAAAGGAGGTAGAACTCACTGTAATTTTATCGATAAAGTCAACAATAAAAAGGGAAACCTCAAACTGATAGGTCTGCCTTACCGGTGCACCTGCTACAATGTCTTCTGCCAGTACATCCATATTGGCGGTTAGTAAAAATCTGGGACTGGCACCAGCTCCGGCCAAACCCTTTTTGGTGACCGCCTGTGTAAGTTTGCTGGTGAGCGTGCTGCGTGCAGCAGGTGGTATGTTTTCAACCTGATCGGGTATGAAGACATTGAGGCTAATCCTGTCATAGTCATTAGCCGAAGGCATAGTGTTTTGCCCCATCAGAGGCAAACTCAACCAGCAGGCCACCATCCATATTATATATTTTTTCATGATTTTATTACTATTTTTCTCCAATGATCAGCCATACTTCACCCAAACCCCGGGTATAAATTTTGCTGACCAGATTAAATGGATTTTTATTCAACATATTTCTCAAATCCCTGAGCCATCTGCGCGTGTCATTGGCTCTGCCTCTATCATCGTATAACGGAATTCTGACCTGTTCAAACCTGATAACATTTTGGGTATAGGTAGTGGTGCTGAATCGGCCTTGCACTGTATTTTCACTTATCCAATTCTCAATGATTTCTCCCAATTCAAGCGATTCATTTTGATAGGTAAATACTTCCTCCAGATCGGCTGGAGAGCCATCAAATACGCGAGCCTGAAAAACAACTTCTCTGCCGTTGGCAAATAAATCGTCAAAGTGGGCCTGAAGTCTTGTATTAAAATCATCGATGTGCGCCAAAACCGCTTCTTCCAATAATACCGGTGTTTGGGTCGCAAACGAAGGTTCGCCAGTGCCTTGTGCGCCGGCAATCTGCTTTTTGGTATAGGCATCCAGGCCCTGGAGCATAAATGTTATAGATCTGCGGGGTCCTTCCTGATTGATTACATAAGTCAACTGAATGATGATGTCTGCATTGGCATTTCTTTGCAAAATATCAATTGGACTTTCCACCAGATTGGATCCCGATTTACTACTCATCATAGACACCTCTGCACTTTCATTTTCTGTATTTTTAATCGCAGTTTCAAGGTTTACCAATGGAAAGCCCCGATCCGACATCATGGTATTGATTTTACCGATGGTCATCAGTAAATCCGTTTCATTTTGCAAGGCCATTTTATAATCGGGTATGGTTTTTAGCGTACCCATTTCATCAAAAGTGGTAGTGTATCCATTTTTAATACACCAATTATCACTGGGAACCACCATAATGGTAGGTTTTTTGGCTTGGGCGAAAATGCTGACTTGCAGCATCAGTGCCAATACCGTAAAAATTACTTTTTTCATCTATATTCTATTTACGATTAGAATCCCTGACCCAATTTTTTAATGATACCTGCAGCCTCCAATTCCTGACGCAAAGCTGCGTGCCTGATGGACATAACAGAGCCAACCTTGTATTCTTTACTGGTCATTTTAATCCTGTCAACGGTTCCATCATTCGCCATGGAGACAAAGCTGAGATACCTGCCTCCATCGGTAAAAAAGGTATTAAAAAAATCGCGGTGCAATTCTTCAGTACCTGGCTGTGTTACCAAAGGTTTGGTCATACACCCTGGTTTACCGGCGTTGATACCTTTAAAAATTACAGCATGTACGGCATTTTTCCTTGCCTGATACGCTGCTTTTTCCGGGTCGGTGCCAAAACCCCATACCTTTATTAATTGGGTGCCATCCATGCCAGTGCCCATGCATTCTATTTCATAGTTTCCACTAACGTATCCTGCCATGACAGCCTCCTGATTGACTTTTGATGTTTTGCATGACATTGTCCATACCAACAAAGAGATTGTTGCAAGAAAACCTAATCCAGATTTCATAATAATAATATTTTGAATGTTAAAACATAAACCTAAGTCCGGCAGTAAAACCGGCCTTTGATCTGTCTTTAAAAAAATCATCATAATTGTCGTAAGTAACGGTAACTCCGGTACTTTCATTTTTCACTTTAGTAGGAAACAGGTAGCTATATTTATAGCTGCCCATCAACTGAACCCCTGCACTAATGTGAAGTCCCAGTCTAAGTCCGCCTTCTGCATATTCGGTCTCAAAGGATAGTTTTTCATCTTCAACTTTCCAATTGGTAAATTCTAAGCCATATCCAATATAGGGTTCAAAATAAAGACCACTAAAAAGATATATGTCTTTTCCGATGCCCAGGCTGACTCGTGTAAATTCAAAAGGATCATCGCTCAAATCTGTGTATTCTCTATTGTCATATGCCCCTTCAACGTAAACCAGTAAAGAGGTAAGTGCTTTCCCGGATTTGCCGGCTGGAACCAAACCACCCATAAATTTGGAAATGAAAAAATCCATCCTACCTGTGTATCCTGTCATACCATCCAAGGCATATCCCAAAAACAAATTCAATCCGGCATCATTCTTTTGTTCCAAATACATGCCCATGTTGTCAACCTTACCACCAAATATTTTATAAAATTCTGAAGATTCACTATTCCCGACAGTTACTTGTCTGTTGTCGGCAACTTTCATGACTTTTACAACAGCCATTCTTTTTTTATAAATTGTACCGTCTTTTTTCTGTCTGTTTTCATAAATAAAGTAGCGATTGTCCAAAGACAAACCTTCCTTTTTACCAATTTTAGAAGATATGGGATGGACACTACTCACCATTGCCTTAACTCTGAAAGCATCGTTGCGGGCTTCCATTTGTGGGGTTACTTTTTCCATGACATCAACCAACAGATTGTGGATCAATTCTTCATTTGATTTTTGCTTTTTCAAGCTAGCTATCTGATTGGCATTAAATTGTGTCATTTCGGATTCAACCCTTTGGTTGGCCACATGTACCCATTTAAAACTTGCCTGGTCAAAAGCTTTCGCCCTGGCCGTCATGTCTTTATCGCCAGCACTTGTCCAATAGTAATTAAAAAAATTACTGGCTACCTCTTCACTAAAATCAAGGCGAAACAAATACGATTTTACTTTAGCCTTATAACCATTGCTGGTTCTTTCTTTGGTGGGAATGGCTTTGCTATCATAGTACTCCTCCATTGTTGTGACATCAAAGAAGTCGTAGACAAGCACATAGGACTGGTTGACAAGTTTAAGGCCCATATCCATTAAGGTAGACTGACCTCTTTTGGAAGCGGACGCAGCCATGAAGTCGTTGTCGTTGGCATTGTACAAACCTCGCTGTTTGAGCAGATCTACGTTATAACTGCCATCTGCCTGTCTGTTGAACCAGATTGATAAAATCTGCTGCGCCACCTTCTGTTCCTGCAACAATTTGATAATGTAATCAGGGGGGATGTATTGCAAAAGTTCAGGAAGTTCCGCACTAACCGGCCTCTTACTTCCAGCGGTTGGTATCACCGGATGTTGAAGAGTATTATTAAAAAACTTTTCAGGAGGTTGAAGCGAGGGAAACTGCGAAAAAATTATACCATTATGCCTGTCTCCAAAATCCAGTACCATCAAAGACATAGAATTTCTTGCGTATTCAGGTTGTGCATACATTTTTGGCAGCAAAACCATCATTATGCCCACTACCAGGATATTTTTCATTTTATTGTATTTAATCATTTATAAGTTGCCAAATATTTTCTAAAAACTCCATGACCCGAATCAGCTGCCAATTTGACCCGAAGCCAGTTCCGAAGCATGACATTATCAGAAATTATCAGAAGCATCGATCCACTTTTTATTTACCTGATTGTACTTTTCTTTTTTTGCTGCTTTTTCCAATTGCGGTTGTGAAATATTGCACACCACCCTATAAGCGTTTAATGCGTCATACTGAATTCCCAAATCGATGTTTTTATTTTGTAAGTGCCACTTTGCAAGGTACATGGTATGATTGTTCATGACATCGAATATGGAAGGCAAGGCACCACAATTACTCTTTTTCCCATATTTTTCTGCAATTATTCTGCACAGGTTTGTATAACGTGACTGCAATTCGGTTTCATATACTACTGCCTTTACGAAATCTGAATGAAGATAAACGGCGTACAATTCTTTATTACGATTATAACCGTAACTGAAATTATAATGATAGGTTGCCAATTTCTGTCTTGAAGCATTCTTGCGCTTTACCTCACCGGCTTTCATGCCAAACCATAATTTACCATAAGCAAGGTTGGACGATTGTTCTTCCACGGACTTTTCCATTTTATCTATAGAATCAATTTCGATGTTGTCGGAATTGGATGTAGGGCTTATGGTAACAGTGGTATCATCATTCTCTATTATTTTTGAAAACGGGCCAGTAACTTCAGGGGTATTGTCCGTATGCCCGGCTCTATCTAATTTACAGGCAAGTTGAGTCAAACTCAAAGTGCATATAAGGATGCAAAAAGACCGTAGAAACGAAATCATGGCCGCTTTTTGATCTTCGTAATTTAAAACAATTTGACCACAATTAATATGACCATCATCATATTCGCATAAGACAGGCATTAGACAGGATTCCCTTAATTTGATTTACATTACAACATTAGAATAAATGGGCAAATTATGAGAACATACCTTGTCGCAGGGCTGGTAATGCTTTTATTGGCGTGTAACAAAAAAGCAACAACCTTTAATGAAACCCGTCAGCAGGATTTATATCTTATGTCGGGCAAGGTGTTTTATTCGAAACAATTTCATGGCGTGGTGAATCTGTTAAATGCCGAGAAGGAATTAACAAAAAACAATTTTCCTAATGGTGGCATTCAGGTGAAATCGGTTTCAGAGACAAAATTGAATGGAGTGCTGCTCGCCTACCCATTAGAGTGGCACACGTTTGCAGGGGAAAGGATAACTCCAAGTGAAGAAATGAAAAAACCGTTGAATGCAACCTTTGAAATCAGTAAAACCGATAATGGTTATGAGGTAGTAGTGCAAAACATGTGGTTTAACAATGATTTGAGATATACCCGACAGGAAAATGTTGTCATTGAAAAGTACATTGTGGATGAAAAAAGATTTAGGTTTAGAAGTGATCAAAACACACTGAACATTATAAAACACCTCTGCCAAAAACTGGAGACATTGTTTTACCTGAAACCAGGTGTGTCTGGCGAAAAATTTTAAATAAAAACGCCGCTGTGACAGCGGCGAATTTACCGGGAAACCCGAATTTAAATTAAACTGTAATTGAACTATTTTTGAGTTTATTGACCTTTATCTTTGTACAATAAAAGTATCATGTGTCATTTGGAGGCCAGCCTTTACAGTGCTTATGGTATACAAGCCATTGGGCAAAGCAGAAATATCGGCGGTTATTCCGGATGGGTTTCGATCCAACTGACAAACAGGGGTGACTTCTTTGCCTGTAATATCTACAATGCGGAATGAAGTACTTTCATCCAACTTAATACCTAATATCTGGTACTGAATCAGCTCACGGCCGGGGTTAGGGAAAAGTGTTGTCACAAGATTTTTTTCAACATCATTGACTAGAGAGGGTGCCTGCAAGCTATCGGCATCAAAAAAGAGACTCGTAAAAGCTGTTACGTCTTCATTGAGATTGGCTAGCAGGAGCGGTGCCGACCTATTGGCTCTGTAATAATAAATTCTGTTTCTTACATTGGTGCGTTGCCCCTGTTTTTGACCAAATGCTGTAAGTAGTGTGCCTGGAGCAGGATTGCCGTTGAGATAAAAACTATCGATTTGGTGTTGCAGACTGAAGAGCACCAAAACATCATAGGCCGGTGATGGGCCAGAAGGCGTGTAAACCCTCATCTTTCCCCAGCCGGTAACTGTATCCTGTCTGACTACATTGGCTACGTGCTGTGCTGGTGCATAATTGAGACCATAGGCCGGGATGTGGATTTTGAATTTGGCCACCCTCCTGGACACGGACTCGTTGAAATATCCAGCTGAAACCGGAAATTGCAGAATTTCTCTGGGTTGGGTAAGGATGTATTTTTGTTCTTCAAAAATAATTGAGTCTTTGTTGTTGCCGGTAAGAGCACCCTGGCTGTATGCCTGGGCAGGAATATAAATGCCATTCTCGTGGAAGCCATTTTGATTGGTGCTGAAATAATAATTAATGTTGTAGGTAAGGCCATTGACATTCATAGATCCAACGCTATAAGCATCACAATCTTTCTTAAAAAAATCATCGCTTACTTTTTCATACGAGATTTGACCTGCAGGGCTGGTTGCGGTGGTATCGAGAAAAATCTGCATGTTTTCACCCGCGAAAGGAAGGCTGCCCAAATCATTGGTGGAGCTCACCCTATACGTTTTAATGGGAGGAAAGTTGGAAACATCCAGCGAGAGCTGGGCAAAAAGACACAGCGTGCTTGAGCTAAAAACAAATAAAAGTAAAAGTCTTGTGTACATTGTCTGAGGTTTTGATGCTACAAAATAAAAGCAAATCAAGACCATCGGCAATAGTGGGTAGCCACTATATAGGGTAGAACGCTTGAGAAAACTTTTATTCCAGCAAAATCAACTTGACAATATTTCCATTTAATGACTTTTGAAGTCTGCTAATCAGATATTCTGATAAATTTATTTGTGACAAACTGACTGTCATCCATCACAGATGTTATAAAATACATGCCAGGCATCAAATGACTGACGTCAATCTGCTTATCATTGATATTTCCCTGATAAATCATTTGTCCCAGACTATTGTAGATAATTATTGACGAGGGGCAAGGATCACAATCTAGCCATAAAACATTTGAAACTGGATTGGGAAAGTAGTTGATATTGGCATGGTAATTTTCATCCTGCACACCAAGCAATTTAATTTTATTGATCCTTAGTATGGTTGTTGCCCTAGCATCAGCATCCTGTTTGTAAATACCAGAAAAAGAGTCAAAATATAGACTAGTTTCATCAAAAACCATCAAATAATAAGAATCAAATTCAAAAATTGATTTACAAATAGCATATCTTAAAGAATCTGTAAAGGGCAATTCAAAGACCTCCTTAGAAACGTTATTAATAAGATCATATTTATGCAGTTTTGTATATCCGTAACCATTATTAAAATTATCATCCTTACTTATTGTTGAAAACAGAATATATTCTGAATCATCAGAAAATGAATAATTCACTACGCCTTCGCCATAGTCTCTATATGGTAATTCTATTTTTTGTATTAATTCTAAATCATGATTATAAATTAGGACAAATTCTCTTGGTAGTTCAAATGGGCTTATTTCGATTTGACCGCTTAAGATCACTCTACTATTATCAACGTATATAATTGAAAGACCCCTAGAATATACTGACAAAGTATCTGCCATTTTTTCCATCAGAAGGTTTCCACTCAAGTCAAACTTTCCCAAAAAAGTTTTACTTATATAATCATATTTGGCACCAAATAATCCAACAGAAAAATCATAGTCATAACTGTAAATTTTATTAATAACATATCGGTTAGGAATATTTTGAATCAAACTATCACTTTTAATGATTTGCAAATTACTTGTATCTAATTGAATAAATTTGGTCTGAGGAAATTGTTGCATAAAGTCATTTCCTATATACAATAATTTGTTGTTCACAAATTTTGATACAGAATACTTATCACCGTCGAAATACAAGCCATAAGAATAAATACTATCTGCAGTTTCCACATATGAAAGCAAATGTCCAGAATTTTTGTCAAAATTCCTCAACACCATGCCACTCATACTATTTAACCAATAAAATGGTAGTTGTAATTCAGGATGGTACTCAGTTCTTTTCTCGAGGCTGGCAACCAGAATTGAATTATTTTCTACTTTAATCGCAACCGGCATCTCTCTATTTTCCTGATTGCGCATATTGATGGCCCTTCTCCACTCCTCCTTACCTGTCTCTACATTGAATTTAGTGAGAAAGTAACCCTCAACATCAAAATCGGTTTTAGCTGCAAATGCATAATACAGGTACTTGCCATCAAAATGATTTAACCGGATTGGAGTGTCAAGGAAGCAATTATAACCATCAGAGCTGTCAGTTACAAAATCAGGTTCAAAGTAGGTGTATTTATAATCTATTGCCGGATGATCTAACTGCCATGGTTGGTAGGGAACGACTGGTTGTTGTTTAAACTGAGAATATATATTATGATTACAAAGTATTACAAGCATATATATTTTTATTCTATATATCATATCACCAAAATTTAACTTGATTAAATAAGGGAGAAACTATGCTTGTTCCTCCCTAAAATTTTTCTGATTATCCTCCCATTATTTGGCAGGGTGTAATACAATTATTTCCACCTAAATCACCAGGAGAGCAATTAGGGAAATTATCATAACATGTTCCTAATTGTGAGAAATTTGTAGATGTAACAATTATTGAGTTTGTTGTCATGTCATAGCACATTATTTTTTTTCTGACACAACAACCGTCTCCGCATTGTGGTTCATTAATCGAAATTTCGCCTTCAGAAGCACTAAAACAAAACGAATTGCAATTTCTTTTCACAAAATTTGATTCCACTGTTGAATTTGGACAAAATTTCTGGAAAGTAAACAAATAGGCAGCCATATAAGTTGTTTCTATGTAATTACTAACAGTTTGGTACAAATGTATTAGCTCATTTTCTAATTGTCCTATTTGATTTGATTGATACAGGGTAAGCCATTCATTTCTTAATCTCACACAATCTGTTGAATATCCCCAATTTTCAATATTTGCCAAAATCTCAAAATTTACATTAATTGGGGAACCATTTTCATCATTGCAGCTCACAACTTTTACAGGAATTGTTATTATACAACCGGGATAATCAGGATGGTTATAACTTACAGTGATATAAGATGTTGTTGTTGTTTTACAACCAGTTAAGATTGGTCCACAAGAACTTCTTAATTCAGGTAAAACTAAATTACTTTCAAAGATTCCAACTTCTTCCAACTCGTGCTTTAATTTAAACTGGAGATCTTCTGTTTGCTCAGTTGGTTTTTCTGTTTTTAAACATGAAACCATAACGACACCGAAAACCAAAACGCTCAGAAGCGTAAAATAAATTGTCTTCATTTTCATTTTTTTGAATTTTAATAATAAACAATAGGTTTATATATTCAAAAAAACTACCTTTGTCCTAATATCGGCTAGATATTTAGGGCTTGCTATCAACCCTAGCAATGGGTTGTGGTAAGCTCTTTTTTATATATCAAAACTAGCTCTCTAAAACTATTGAAAAAAAGTTCTAAAGGTAAAATTAAATAAAAGATTGTTGCGTTTTTACGTTCTATTCTAGATTTATGAAATTATCAATTAATACACTAATTATAATAATTTCTTAAAATCAGATAGTATACAAATATAAACAATATACCCAAATAGTAAAAATAATTAACATATATAATTTATTGTAATTCTTAGAATCTTGTTTATTAAACGTTTATAAAATAATTATTTTCCAAATATTTGCCTGATGCACTATTCATTACTCATCATTTAATATTAGAGCTCCTCTATAACTCCCTCTGCAATCGCATCGAAAATTTAAGCAGGCTGTTTTTACCCTCTAGCTTAAGTTTTTTTGTGATGTTGTACCGATGGTTATCAATTGTATTGGGTGATACAAAAAGTAAGCCTGCAATTTCTGCACTGGTTCGACCTTCACTGATCAATTTTAACACCACTTTTTCAGTGGGTGTGAGCAGGGTATTTACCATTTTGAGCTCTTCGCTGTCGTACTCCTTTTGTTCGGCAAGGTAACCCTCAAATTGTGGACTTACAAATGGTTTATCCACAAGTACTGCCTCAATACATTGCAACAATTCTTCGATGGCGTTGTCTTTGAGCAGGTAACCATGTACGCCCGAATTCATGGCATCCATAAAAAAAGATTTGGTCTTGTGCATGGTAAGCAGAATGATACGTGTTTGGCCTTTTTCCGCCATCACCTTTTTGGCCACATCCAAGCCACTTAAGATGGGCATCTCTATGTCGAGAATGGCCAGGGTTGGCCTGTACGCTACTATTTCCTGATAGGCCTTCATTCCGTTTTCACAAGCAGCTACCACTGTCACATTTTTAATACGGGATACAGCATCGATGACTCCGCTCCTGAAAAGGGGGTGATCGTCTGCTACTACTATTTTGATGTTATCCATTTCTTTGGTTGTTGTCATAAAATTAACATTCTGCAATTAGATGGGAACGATGATTTGATTTTTGGTGCCGTGCCCGGGAGTGGACTCAATTTTGAATATTCCACTTAAAATGCGCGCCCTTTCCTGCATATTGAGCAAGCCAAATGAAGTTGCGGCTTTGTTGTGCAGCAGTTCGGCATCAAAGCCCCTGCCATTGTCCTGTACCATTAGATGAAACCTGTCCTGGATCATCTGACCCGTAATACGGATGGAGGTCGCAGCTGCATGCTTGATAGAGTTGGAAATACACTCCTGGATGATGCGATAAAGGTTGATTTTTAATTCCTTACTCACCATTTGATCCTCCGGCAATTGAATGTCGCTGGAAACAAAAACATTGGTACTTTCCCTTACCTTGTCGCACAAGGCCTCCACAGCTGTGCCCAGTCCATACTGGTTGAGCTGGTTGGGGTAAAGATCTTTGGATATATTGCGCACTTCTTCCAGGGATTGGTCGATGCTCTGATCTAATTGCGGGGTATTGAGTCCGTGTTTGTGGATGTAATTTTTGATAAACAAAATGTTTTGCCCAACACTGTCGTGCAACATTTTTGCAATATTTTGCCTTTCGTCTTCAATGGATTGAATTTGTTGTTTTGAAAATTGTTGTCTTAGCTCTTTCTCCCTTTTGTTTTTCCTGTGGTTGATGTAAAACAAAATGGCTATGATAAAAGAAATCAGGGCAACAATCCAGGCATACAACTGCTTTATTTTCTCCTGAGCCAGGTGTGTCTTATACCCCAGTTCACGGATGGCTTCATTTTTCTCATTTAATTCATAATACCCCGACATTGCACTCATTTTATTGGCATAATCGTCGCGATAAACTGAATCTTTGGTCTCAAGATACAACTTGTGATATTGAAGGGCATTCTTCCAATTGCCTTTTGCCTCATAAATTGCGCTTTGGTTTTTGTAACAATCAAACAACCAGTCATTGCTTCCCATTTCTTTCGCAAATTGAATGGCTTTGGTCACGTAGAGTTGGGCTTCGTCGTATCGTCTGAGGCCAATGAGAATTTCTCCCAGATGTTGGTGAATGGCTGTTTTATTTGACAGGTTTTCTTCTACAAACCGATACTTCAACATTTCTTTTTGGTAAATCAGAGATTTTTCAAAGTCCTCAATGTGGGCATAGGAATTGCTCAAATTGTCTAAGGTGTAAACAATGATTTCTTCATCACCATTTTTTTTAGCCAATTCCACACTCTGCTGACACAGTCTGATGCCTTCCCGGATCTTTTCAGCAGCAATCATCTCCAGTCCGATTTCAGAATTGATGCGTATGGTGTCTGTAAAATGACGAGCTAAGATGGCAGCCTTTTTACTTTTGATGTAATAAGCCATCGCTTTATCGTGGTCTTGCATCTGGAAACTCATTTGCCCCAGATTGAAATAAAGTGGCTGTAAAAAATTATACCTCTTTTCTTTCTCATATTGTGGCAATAGGTCATATATTGCCTTTTGCGAAGCATCAAACATTCCCAAATTATTGAAAACCTGCGCCTGGGTCATAAGGGCGCTAAAAATCAGTGAGTCAATACCGGTTTGGTGGGCCACTTTTACCAATTCTTTTGCATCTTCAACAACCCTTCCCGGTTTCGATTCAAGGTCAGCATTGACAATGGAGTCAAGCCTGTAATATGACCTCAAATCCTGGGCATCTGAACTGTCAAAGCAGAAAACCAAGAAGGCAATGGTCCAAAAGCTTTTTTTCAACAACATGATATTTTATTTCAAGGATGAAAAATATCACAAAAAGCTGAAATGGGATGTAGTGGTTAAATACTATTTAGTGTTTGTTGTAAATTACTAATAGAACATTCTCCTGTTGCAATAGCAAAAAAACTGTACTGGCAATAAAAAGGATTCTTTTTGTCTATACCTTACTAAATTTTTACGTTGTAGATTCAGCATTGAAATAAAAGTCCAATTGGAGTAACCTTCTATATCTGAAAATAAAAATCTACTTTATTCTTGTCACCCCAGTAATATCTACCTTGCCTTGACCTTCAAAGACATTCTTAGTGTTTGGATTTGCAATATTAATATCTACATGATTCAGAATTAAGGTTTTATTATTAAAAAATATAAAACTACCGTTTGATAAGGTGTGGTCGAAAAATATTGAAGGAATCATGGATGGTACACCAGATATCATGGCATTTTTACTTATTTCTAAAGGTGCTGTATTATAGGAAAAATTTACATTGGGTTGATCAAATGTAAGCGTATCACCGTCCATCAAACAACCCAAAACATTTCTCAATGTACCAAAGCCATCATTGGCAGAATTGGTCACTACCTTACCCTCAACATATATTACCACAGTTTTCACTCCCTTACAACCCGATGCATGGGTAACAGTTACCCTATAAGTAGTGGTTACTTCTGGTATTACAATGATATCAGGATTAGTAGATCCATCCTGCCATACGTAACTCTGCGCTCCTGAAGCAACAAGTTCTACCTTCACCCCACTGCAAACATAACCATCATTGTACTGCCAGCCGGAATCTTCGTGAATTTCAATGGTGGTGAAAGGATCCTCGGGATTTGTGTCATCACAATCATCGCCATTGTCTACATATCCCACAGTAGATTTGCATGCTACGGTAGATATTTCAGGATCGCCAAAACCATCACCATCTGCATCTAAATACAAATTAAACAATTGGCTTGAATCCTGAACAATACAAAAAGTGGCAATGGATTCATCGTGCAAAAGGGCAGGATAATTCGGGTCTTCTGCAATAAATTCGAAGTCAATAGAGCCCAAAAAAGAGGAGTCTCTGATTTCAATTGGCATGTTGTAAATTCCGCCCACAACCGGCAAATCAGGTACTATGGGCGCAATAGGCGCCAAATCGATGATATAGGGTGATATCAAATTCCCATGTATGGCATAAGGCTTATAAATCAAGGGTACCTTGTGAATAAGTACCTGTTGCATTTCTCCACTGTAAAATTTAAATATCACTGTGTCTCCCTCTCTGGCAAATCCACCAACACTTAGAAAATACAAGCCGGTGATACTGTCAAGTTTTGCCACACCTCTTATGGTATCTTTGACAAAGGCCGCTAAGACATCATCAGCATGGTGAAATTGATATTTGGGTGTATAATCTACCCTGGCAGCTACGGTCATGGTAAAGCCATACCTGACATCTAAGTTCCAGTCCGGTTGTGGCTGGGGTGTCTCACTTCCCAAAATTATAGGGCGATAACTGTATTTAATGAAAGGGCCATTGTATTGATTCTCAAAATTGGAAAGTTCAGTAAGTTGAAACTGATCTCCCATTACAATGCTTTGAGAAGGTATTTTGGGCTGCCATAGTGGAGCCAATAGAAGGGGGGTTACCGTAAACTGAATTGAGGTCTCTGCTACCTGAGCCTGTGCCACATTTCTGGACGACTCACCACGGCTTTCCTCATAAGCTCTGCTACTGATTTCACTTGCCATGACAATGAGATTGGTCTGGCCCAGAAAACCACTTGTACCCTGTACATACAAAATGCTACCCACAAAATAGGCATTCAGGTTGGGGTTATTCACAATCATCCACGATACTTCGTTGGAATCAGGCTGAACCAGGTATTCAGACATATCTATGGGCTGAAATGGCACTGATTGCATGGTAGTTTGAGGGGACACATTGTTGATTTTTAATGGTGCATCATTATCAGGATAGATGTGTACAATCATTGGGCTGGTCAAATTTCCATAGATGCCCTGTGCTCTGAACTCAAAGGGAGTAGCGACATCGTAAACCAGATCTGTATTCCTATGATAAACATTCAACGACATCGTATCCACCCCTTTGTTGGAATAAACGGTTATAAAATGCAAAACTTTGCCATTGCCAATGGCAACACTCCTACTCAAGCCTCTGATTTCTCCATTGACAAAAAGTGCGATGGTGTCTTCAAGGCTATAGCTGGGTATTTCACTCAACTGAATTTCGGCCACAATGGTGGCAGTATACTTATAAGTTTGGCTTTCCGGTTTTGGCCATGAAGGTCCCTGTCCCAACACTGTTGTGACTGTGATCATCTGAAAAATGAAATACACAAGTAGTTTATATCTCACAAATTTCAAAATTTTGTTTTTATGTAATGTTAGGAAGTGCCCGTTGTTTATAGGGTCGGCACTATAAGCAAAACCGCTTGTCGATGCCGACCCCATAACCGTTATTTGATCAATAAAACTTTGTGTGTTTCTACCTTATCTTCACTTACAATCGTAAGAAAATAAGTACCACCACTTGTTCCTGCTTTTGGTCTCCATTCCAAATGATTGATGCCATGTTTAATGGCTTCTGCCCTGTTCTCCACAATATTTCCGATTGGGTCTGCAACAATCAATTCTATGGTTTCTGCCCTTTCTGATGCATACTTAATGTTGAGTACATTTGAGAACGGATTTGGATATACAGATACCTTGCTCTTATTTGCTTCGTAGTCAGAAACAAAAGTTATTGAATTTAGGTGCAGTGCCACGGGCTGATCAATGCTTCCCCAAACTCCGTTGATGTCAAAACCATGGGTTTCCAAAATAGGGTATACATTGTTTTCAGATGCATCAAAGAATTTGAAGGTTAGATTTTCTCCTCCCTTGTTTGAATAGACTGTCATGAAAAGCATATAAGATTGCAAAGCCGGAATGTAAATGGCCTTGGCAGTGCCCCTTATTTCATTGCCCACAAATGCAGCCACTTCGTCACCCTCTCCAAGCAAATTTGCAGTAGGATCCTGTGCTGAAACCAAGGCAATCATATTCATGGTATGCTCAAATTGGCTTGGATTCACCTGCCAGAAACCTATGGATGAACTTAACTCATCAACTGAGGTTTTAGAAGCTTCATCTACCAGGGCCTGGCTTCTTTCACTGCCCGCATGGCTTGCAACATTTGAAACATTGGGATATGACAAGGTATCGGCATTGGCCAGCTTTAGCAAATAGCCATTGGGGGCATCCAAAAATTGAAGATCGCCTACCCAACCCGGTCCGCTGAAATATTGTGCAAAACTCAACTGCCCTTTAATGATATCTCCCTGACTGGGATTCAATGAAGCCAATGCCTGATTGATAGGCAGCGGGGTCTGAGGCAAATAACCAATCCAATTCCATCCAGCATACAATGGAATAGGCGTAGTTACATCAATAGGCGCACCTACCATCAAAAGTGAATCATAAGACAGTGAATGGTACTGATAAAGTGAATAAGGGAAAATGTACTTCATGCTCCCCAGCCAGCTTTGTGCAGTACTTAAGTAAACGCTAAATGTAGTCTGTTCCTTAATCAATGCGCCTGTCGGATTGCTCAGACTCTCCAAAGCAACATCTACATTGTTATCAGGAAACTCCAGATTCATAGAAATCCAGTTCCAACCCGGATGTATGTAAATGCGTCTTAGAATATTGCCATTGGTATGCAATGTTTGTGGATTCAATGCGCTGCCGATTAAATCATCTGCCACAAAAGGAAATTCTTCGATGGCCTTGGCAAACAACCGGCAAGCTGAGGCATCCCAGATCTGGAATGTGACATTTTCATCTGTGGCTTCATTGCTGTAAACGGTGAGAAAGGCTACATAATTGTTGAATGCTGGATTGTGTCGTATTTTGGCAATACCCCTTAATTCTCCATCTACATAGGCACCTACAATATCTTCCTTATCGGTCGACAAGTCTCCTTCGATGTCAAGGTTTACAACCATGTTCATAGAGTAACTGAAATCTGAGGGATCAAAGCCGGAAGGATTTAAAACCCAGTTCGGTGGACGGCATATTACTCTTGTATTCATGATTAATATTTCATCACCACCCATAAAAAATGGGTTTAAGCCGGTCTCAGTGTGCAAAATGATGGAATCAATGTAGTTTCCAATGGCAACATTGTCATCCACTGTAAATCGGATCTCTTCTTCTTCATTGGCAACCAATGTTCCCCTATCAGGCGTAACATGAATGTATGCAGGTGCCGTGATGTTGAAGGGGACCGGATATCCACCCCGGTTGTGTATCTTAGCCACCATAGTTCCTTCTTCATCCACAAATTTTACAAGCTCCAGACTGTCTTCAAGCCATGCCAGTTCATTTCTATCCACATAAAATTCCCACTCTTCCTCAAAATTTTTATTGCCTACTAAGTCTTCAATATTGTGAAGCTCTGCACGCAATATTTTGTTTTCAAAATATTCATTATCGAAAGTTGGATCCAAAACGATCTTGTTGTCGTGGCAGGTAATTTTCACATCGATTAAAGTATTGTTATAATACAACCCTACGTTGTTGGCATTGTTAATATCTGCCTGGATCAATTTGTTACAATTGATGGCCTGATTGAATGTAAAAGAAATCTCATCTCCCACATGATAAACACCGTCAGAAGGTTGAGGCACTCCAAGCAATCTTGGTGGTTGTCTGTCAATTTTACCCTTTATTACTTGCGAGTAACCGGGTCTGTTGGCTGCATCACCTGAACATTCTGTCAATGCCCTGATTTCATACTCTCCATCTGCCAATCCCGTTGTATTCCAAAAGAAATGATGAAATCTATTTCCAATTACCGGTGGTTTTGGAGCTGGAAGGTTATCATATTCTGCCCAGTTACCATTGTACACTTCATGATCTGTACCACTCTCTGTTTGTATGTTGATCCATGCACCGTCACCATTTGATGGCCTGTATTGTACCCGTATCAACTTAAATTCAGTAGCAGTGGTATCATATCCAGATACTGTAATCTGCCTTACATCATCGTCACCGGTTGTAAGCGGGTTGGGGAAAACAACCCAATTTTGTTCAGGTACATTGATGGCTACCTCGCTACAGGGTTTAATAAAGTGAGCGTATAATGCAATAGGGTCATAAAAGGCAGGATCATCATTCTGACAAAGCGACGACAATGCAACGACCAGGCTATCGTAATCATATTCAATGGGTCCTTTCTCTATAGTAAGTGTTACCGGTATAGATTCACCATAAGGGATGGTATATTCCAAGCCTTGCGACAGGGATACACCATTGCAAAATACTTTGGCCCCATAGGGATTGGTAGCATTGTCCATGGTTAACAGCGCAGTCACCTCTTCATTGGTTTCACTGGCATTGCCTAAAAGCAAGTGATAGACCGCCGGCTCGTTGGCTGGTACATCCACACGCACCGGTCCATCAGGTCCAATCTCCATGTTCATCCCTTCTCTTTTAGCAGTATTGGGTTCCCATGGACAACTTGACTGACCTACCTTGGTTCTGAAAATGGGAGTATTGTAAAACGAATCCATCCCTATTTCTACAGAGAACGCATCCAACGGATCATCATCGTGAAGCGCATATCCTACCGTAATCCCTTTGGCACTGTTGGTCTCGCTGGATTTGCCGTCAGTACCCTCATTAATAACATGGATGATGGTACCACCCCCAAGTCCGTTGATAGAAAATAATACATGGATGTCCTGATTGTTTACATAACTTTTCAACTCATCAACTGTCTTTGTTTCACTGGTGTCACTGGTGATGGCATTTTCATAGGTAATGCCACCATCAAAAGAAATATTGCGTAAGGTAGCTGCCCTGCTTTTTGTTTCTTCGTTGTTTGCAATGATCTGATTCCACCTGGCAATGGATGTGTTGTATTTAGCCACTTCATCCATATCCTGATTGGCTATGCTCAGATCCCGCAACTTTATTAAGCCCGGAATGATATTCTTGACAATGTTGTTTTTAGAATAAATAAATTGCGTTGCATATGACCCTGGCACCACAAGCACCGTTTGTGTAGCAGCTCCCACACAATTGGCAGTATCAAAGCTGATCACATCTACATTGCCATAATCAACGTTCAGAGCTCCTCCTACAAAAATATCACCATCACCACCGATAAAATTTTCATCATCGCTGGTGGAAATTACTTCACTGAATGAAGTGCAAATTTCTACAGCATTGGATGAAGATTTTGTTATGGTCTGCGTGCCAACAAACTCACCTCCCAGATCCGATTCGAAGGTAAGGATTACGGGGCCCGCTACAATGTCCTGATCCGGCCCCAGGTCTATTACCCCGGTAGCTCCATTTCCATTTGCCTTTTCTGAAAACAGGGTGACATTGGTGCAGACATTGGTGTTTTTCTCAATGTATGCATAACTGGCGTCTCCCGGTGGATCTCTTAGTACAATGCTGGGCGTTTCAGGCGTAATGGTGGTGAAGGTATTGGCCTTTGCTTTATAACCTAAAACCAATACCTGAGCCGTAAACTCACTTTCATTGCTAGACTCACTTCTTGCCAGAATGGTGATTGTTTTAAGATAGGGAGGTGAAGGGTTGGGCTCTCCCACAACAAAAGAGTAACTCAGCTTTTTATTACTCATCTTGTGGATGGCGGTATCAAGGGTCATTTCATTGACACCATTTACAATTTTAAAGTTGGCAGTGTCGAGATAACACACCCCTTCTTCCAAAGGTATTGTTGGATATTGCTCTTTGACTTTTATAACCAATTGTTGCGTATTGCCTTTTTCCCAAACGATCAGTGGACAATCATTTGAGAATGGTTCTAAGCCACTGATTACTTCTACCTGAGGCTCGGCATAGTACCTGAAATCAAAGACCGTATCGCGATCTACTAAATTGGCAGTTTTACCACCCTGCACCTGAAACGCTGTTTTTATTTCAGGATCAGAATGTTCGATTACTGAAACGATCATACGTTCTACCGGTGGTAAATTTTCAAAGGTATATTCACCATCTGTAGTTAATATTTCCATGGTTCTTTGCAGGCAGTTGTCAGGGGTAGATACTTTAACAATGCACACCGTACCTTGTGGAGTACCCGGATTTTGAATGATGGATTTATTGCATTGTTCATCACCTCCTACAACCTTGCCCGAAATTTTTCTGGACTCAACATTGTAAAATACAATTCCCGCTATGGGATTTACCACATTGATAACTTCGTAAACCGGTGGAAAAAACACATGATCTGAATATTTGGGTGTAAGCGTGCCGGAAAATCCGGGATCCAAATCTATTACAAACTTTCCGATGGAATCTGTGTAAACGGGAGGGCTGAAAGACACGCCGTTAACTAGAATCTCAACATTCTTCTGAAAACAGTCTGTGTTGTTGAACCTCACATAACCTGATACTGGTATGGTGGATTTATCAATAAAATCGATCCTATCTACCGAAGTAACACTTGGGTTAAGGGTCACCTGTCGGGTTCTTGGCGAAAATTCATGGGGTGTAGTTTGTTGCATAGGCGCAAACGAGGTCCACTCTGTACCATACAAATCACCCGGCAAAAGTTGCAAAGAACCAATGTTGTTCACTTTATTGCCGCTGCCTTCGTCTAATTGAAAATACACAGACAATGCCTGGTCCGGAAACGTTCTTCCAGCCTGAAAATGCGTTTGAATTTGGGTGCTTGTCTGTACATTGTTGTACACAGCTATTTCATCTATGAAGCCACTGAACCAATTTTGTGCCCCCCCAT
>CALMWS010000376.1 GCA_937870795.1 uncultured Bacteroidota bacterium
AGTAGGTCACTGCCTTTTTTTAAAAGTCTTTAAGAGCAATCTTAAGGACTTTTTTATTTTAGGACAGTAGCAATGATTTTCCTGAAGAAAATCATTGCGGTTAGTTAAGCCTGAACAGCGTTAAGAAAAAGCCCGGTGGGCTTTTTTAGCTGTGAACTGCGACATCCCTGTCGCAGCAACAACAAATCCAAGATAAAGATGACCTGGCACAGCAGGTAAATTGTGATAGTTAAAATCGTCACAACCTTAATGCTTCAACTTTAATAAAAAATAATCCTTATCACACGCATACCGCGTAGCATCAACAACTCCCTAAGAAATCTATATCCAAGTCTCTCTACAAATCACGCGAAGGCCGCAGGCCCAGCCCCCGTCGCAAGTCGCTCGTCCCTCGTCGCCCGTCGCAAGTCGCGTGTCGCCCGTCGCGTGTCGCCCATCGCAAGTCGCAAGTCGCCCGTCGCAATTCGCCCGTCGCAAGTCGCCCGTCGCGTGTCTCTCTTCACAAGTCGCGTGTCGCCCGTCGCCCGTCGCAAGTCGCCCGTCGCAAGTCGCTCGTCGCAAGCCGCCCGTCTCCCAGCCCCCGTCGCTCGTCACATATGCTTATTTTCAAGGAATTACCCCTCCGTCCTACCGGAAAAACACGGGTATAGTTTGGGGATTTCAGCTCGCCTCTACGCATTAAGTTGAAGATAACTTTGACTTATTATTGTTAACCTCTTTAATACCCAAAATATGTGTAACGGAGCCCATTCTAATTTTGCAGAAAGTGATTTCTTTCCACCCCTTCCATTGGAAGTTTATTCAACTGATTCAAACAATGACAATCAGGATCATGAACCGATGGTGCAGCCATTGCGGCAACCCGGCCCCGTTCACTTGAGAAGGCTTAAGCCAGGTTGCTACCTGGTAAATTACAAACCTGTGCAAGGACCTCTGGTTTCATTTGATGGAACCATCAGGGTAGAGGGTCACGCACTGGGTAAGACGGCAAGTGGTGATTTGTATGCAAGACCGGTAAAGTTGATCCACAGACCATTCCCTCAATTACCACTGCTTACACTTGCGGCACCGCCCAATCCTGCCAACGGTATTCCAATTTTGCCTAGAAATAAATACGTGTATTATATACGTATTATATCATTACTCGAAAATGCCACCATCTTAAACTATTTTAATCTTGGCTACGAGCTTTATAAGTTTACAGCCCCCAATACATGGACTTTGGAAGGATCATATACGGCCAAAATGAATTGGGTAAATCCACCGTCAGGCTATCCTTCTGTTGGCGATTATTTTGAAGGTGATGTAAAAAATGCAGCGGGTGCCATCCTTGGCAGACTGACCATGGGCTGGGTTTCAAAATACCTCAGAAAAGCCATTGTAGAAATTGATACAGTAAGTGGTTCTGAAGCACCGCTGAACAATGGAAGCGGCATAGATTGGCAAACCGTCTACAACGAGGTGGGATGGGAAGTTAATACGTATTGCAGCAGCACCAATGTGCCTCAGGCCAGCGGCAACTCCTGGTCTGATGCTGAAATGCATACCGCTATGCTTGCCAGAAGAGATGCTTCCAATCTGGACAAAGAATGGAGGTACCACATTTTGTCAGTTAAAAACCTGGACTCAACGTCAAGAGGTATTATGTATGATATAGGAGGGACTGATTCCAATCAGATTCCACGAGAAGGGGTGGGCATTGCGAGTCATTGGAACTTTCCAAATACTTCGTTGTGGGGGCTGGTTGCTGGACAAAGGTCAGGAGCATCTCCCAAAACATTCTTCAGAACCGCGGTTCACGAAATTGGTCATGCTATGGGATTGTTTCACAACGCAGTCAATAATTGCATTATGAACACAACAGATGTTATTGCCTCAAGTGCCAATCCTCCGGCAACTCCATTTCCCAACAATGTAATTTTTTCATTTGCAGAAGATGACAAACGCAGATTGCGCCATTACCCGGATATGCACGTAAGGCCTGGAGGAACCAGCTTTGGAGCAGCAAGTATGTCCAATCCAATCATTTCTCCTTTAGATCAATCCACCGAATTGCAAGGACTGACATTTACTGCAAAACCATTGCTTGAAACCATACCTCTTGGGGCACCGGTAAGGGTCAATGTAAAGTTGGAAAATAAAATGGATCAGAGTGTACTGCTCCCTGCCAACCTTAGTCTCAAAGGCGGCAATGTAAAAGGAGTAGTAACAGGAGCCAATGGCCAGCAAAGAAGTTTTTCACCTATTGTCATTTGCCTTGATGAAGAACCCCTGAAAGAATTTAAACCAGGAGAAATGATCGAATCAGATCTCACGCTGTTAAGGGGCAAAGAAGGTGCTTTGTTTCCCAACGCTGGAATGTACTTTATCAAGATTGATCTCAACTGGGAGATTGATGGCATGCCGGTGGTGTTGACTGCCAACTCAAATATTATGGTCACACCTGTAGTAGATGAATCTCATGCAAAAGCTGCGCTAAAGACCTTAGCGACTCCAGATCTATTACTTACCCTTGCACTTGGAGGTGATCATCTCATAGAGGGCATCGAAGCCTTGAAAGCGGCATTGGCAGATAAGACCTTGAGGCCACATTATGCATATACAGAGTTTAAACGCATTGCAAAGCCTTATTTCAAAAGAAAAGCTGAATTAAAAAAAGCAGCCGAACTGATCCGAAAAGATACCATCATGTCGAAAACTGAAGTGGAAAAAGCGAGAACTCTTTTTGACGGATTGGAAAAAAATGAAAAAAAGTCGGTAATTTCAATTTTGGATGCTAAATAGGATCAGGTGTAACATCCACTCATGGATGATTCGAATGATTATATTTCTTAAGTATCTCACCTCGTAGTTCACTTACTTTGAACCTACCACAAACAAAACTTCAGATGAGCACAACGAAGATAAAATCAATCCTTGGAGTTTGGCAGCGAACCGAAAAGGAGGAGTGTGGCACTACCTATCCTACTAAGATGATGTTTGGTGAAAACGGAATTTATCAATCTTTAGAAAAGCCGGATGGATTTTTTTATCAGTGGGATGTAGGTACTTATGAAATGAAAGGAAATACAAGGGTAAAGATATCATGTGCCAATGACAGCATTGTATCTTATCGGATTAGATTTTCAAAAGAGGGGAGTGCATTTACCATCACAGTTGATAATACCTGCCAATTGAAGTATACTAAAGTAGCTGATTAAATAAAATTCATTTTCAGCTGACCTTCAGCCAATACCTTTATTTATTTCCATTCAATACATTGTATGGTGACTTTTCAGTACTTGAAGCCAAGTGCCTGGCTGTGGCTTTCTATAATCGTATTTATTATTCATTTAAAATTTAAAGTAAATCATGAAACTTAAATTAACCATCGACATTTTCAGTGGTCGACCCAATCCTTATCAGATCATTGAAGGGAATGAAGCAAAAAAAATGTTGAACAAGATTAAAATCAACGCAGCATTGAGAACCAATTCCCGCCAGGTAGAGCCGGAAAATCTGGGTTATAGGGGCATCATTGTGGAAAACCTGGATGGATCCAGATCTGACTTCCCTGAATATTTCAGAATCACACCTAACCGAATGTTTGCAGGTGAGCAAAATGCAGACGCAAACAGTGAGCAATTTGAATCTGGTATTTTGGATGCTTTGTCGAAATTCAAAGGCACCGGTAACAAAAAAGAATTCAGAAAGCTGTTGGTAGCCGAAATGGAGAATCTCAGGGTAAGTGATGGTATTTTGGGTGGCTTGGTTATACCTCCAGTAGTATTTCCAAAACCCAATCCTTGCCAATGTGCACCTGATCCCGATCTGGCCTGGTGGAATGATGGTGGTGCCAGACAGTTTAACAACAATTGTTACAACTATGCCACCAACTATCGCACCGATACCTTTGCTCAGCCGGGCAAGGCAGCTGGCCAGCAGTACACTTCACTATCTGGTTGTGCTGTTGCAGCGGGGCAAAGAAGTGCTTTGGATGGCGCAATTGCAGATGCTTTGATCAATACGCCTTTGGCCAACAATAAATGTCCTCAGAAAGGCCATTTGGTAGCTTTAGTTATTGCTCCAGGCTTTGACTTCCACTGGTACCGCAAAGGAAACAATGGCAGGTGGAGCCATAAGCCAGGTAGCACAGCTGCAAGATTGACAGACAACGCTGGAAATATTATTACCGACCCTCGAACTGCCAATAGAGGAATGTACACCCAGTTTTGTACATTTATGCAAGTAATTCATGGGCACATCAAAATCAAATAAAAATTGGAAGTGTAAAGTGTGTGTATTCTCCGGAAGACCGGACCCTGTTTGGCAACCTACAGAAAGCGTAGTTGTTCATTTGTTGGATCTAACGGAGAATGCACCCCTGGCACAACTTTCTTATCAGTTGCCACAAGGATTGGGTTTCAGAGGACTGTGCCTGTTTTCAAATGAACGAATGATTACAGCTTACAATGGATATCTTTATATTTCGGATGGCTCAAAACACGTAGTAAAAACAGATTTCAACTTGCAGTTTTTCAAGTATTTCTGTGAAAAAATTCCAAAAAAATATGAAAATATAAAAAGTCTGATCCAATGAACCGTGTTTGGGGAGGTGTCTGATTTTAAGGAATTAATCAGATGTGCAACCCATATATGCTGCGGTGGTGTTAGTACAACACGCATCAGTGGGGTTTACTTTTCAGATATCATTTTTTCAAAATATTCTATCATAAATACATTCAATACCGATTTTTCGGTCATGATCTGGCTACTGTTGTTGAGCGTATTTACCATATCCCTGATTACATTTCGATCTGCGGAGGAATGGTTGAGTTTTTTGATGGAATTGAGGAAGGTCAATTCATTTTCTCCCAGCAAGTGATTGTTTTGCAAATAGCGACGGGTATTGACCAACTCTGAGGAAAGTAGCTCACTTTCTACCAGGGTATAAAACAAAATGAGTTGATAGAAACGGGTGACAGCCTGAGCACGAGTTTCAACACTATATCGTGGTCCCTGGGTAATTTCTCGCCAAATCAACCTTGCCTGATCGTAATCTTCGTTCATAAAATAGTACCAGCCGCATTGGCACAAGGTAAATAACAAAAAATCCATCCGGTATTTACCAGTATATTTTATCCGGGCGGCTTCAAAGGTATTCACCACACCATGTGCCTTTTCCAGCTTGCCTGTGGCCAGGTACAACAGTATACCACAATAACAATAATTGTGTGTTCTTCGGATTTCCTGTTGAAGAGAGTGAATAGGGTAGTGCAGTGTCTTTTCCAGATATAGTTCCATCTCATCCCATTTGCGATATTTAAAACAGGCAATCATAAAATTGAAATATACCGCCATGGCATCTGTCGATAAATTGGGCATTTTTTCATCCAACTTCTGCCTGTTCTCTACCAGCAATGAATTGTAATGATAACATTGTTGTGCATTGCCTATGCCATTGTAATACAATTCAAAACAGGCAAGGTAACGGTTGATCAATAAATAGGCATCTTCCGGGATAGCATCTTTTAATGCAAGAAGTTCTTGAACCAGGGTTTCAATTTCGTGAGAAGCTTCGGGGGTATGGTGGTTGGCAGGCAACTGGAAATACAAATTTATGCGGTGCCAGCTATCAAGAGCGATGTCAAACAACTTTACACAATGAAGCACGCTGGATTTTTCATCCTGAATCTTTTTCCGATAGTCGGGTTCAAAATTTCCAATTCTGCAATTGCCAAAAAGGTACAATTGAATATCGAGGATTTCTAGCAGTATATGGTAAAGTTCATATTGCCATGACTTGGTTTTCGTTCGTACAATGAGCTGCTCGCAGTCCTTATCGAGTCCTTTTTGGGCCAACAGTTGGATTTTGTAAAGTGCTCTTCGTATGTCCCACTCTTCATTGTTTTCTTCGTTGTAATTTCTGAGGGAAGCGAGTATAGAATCAAATAACTGCGACTTATAAACAGACAGGTTTTTGATGAAGGCTTCTTTGCGATATTTGGTTTTAAACAGGGTTTCGTCATAACTTTCCATAGCATCTATGGCTTCAAAAAGTCGAAGATAATTGTTCTTTTTGGAAGGTGTCATCATGCCAGCTGACAGCGTAAAGTATCTTTTTTCAGTGGGTTTGAGTGATTTGATAAGCGCGAATAGATCCATGCTAATTAAAAGGTAATGAGGTACTTGTAATATTATTTCAAGGTTTGAAATTTAAAATCTGCATCTTTTTTGTTTTTTTCTTCCTATGATTTTCACCTTGTTTTGCCTTCCTATTAAAATTTCAAAGCAATGCAAATACAAAAGTATTCAATCCATGGGTCTGTTGTATACAGACTCAGTGCGTCTTTTACAATCTTATCTATTTTTTGTTGTCAGATGATCTATGGGCAAAATGTAGGTATAGGCACTACTTCACCCACTGCAGCCCTTCACGTCAATGGAAGTTTTAAACTCACCAACGGTTCAGAGGGAGCAGGCAAGGTGCTTACCAGCGACGCTACCGGCAAGGCCAATTGGGTTACAATAGCCTCTTCTGCCCCAACCGTAGATGAAAACGTGAGTGGATATGGCGACTGGCTGGGATGTGAAGCAGAAAACATCACTGCGTATCAACCCATAGTTGGCAATCAGCAGCAAAGTTACTTTGGGTATCAAACCTCGATGAACGAGCAATTTGCATTTGTTTCAGCACCTACTTACGACACCATGGGAATAGAGAATGCGGGCATCGTAGTGGTCTATGAACTCCTGGGCAATAGCTGGGTTGAAAAACAGAGATTGATGGACCCCACCCCCGCCAGTGGCAACAATTTTGGCAATGCCCTGGCTTGTGATAATACCACATTGGTAGTAGGTTCGCCCTACGACAAAGTCAATGACCAATCCAATGCGGGGTCTATCTGCATCTTTACTTACAATGGATCTTCATGGGTGTTTTCAGAAAGAGATTCGATGAATGTACCCGCTCCCAACACAATTTTTGGAACTTCAGTGGATGTAAAAGGTGATTATCTTGTAGTGGGCGCTCCCAATTATGGAACGGTGGGCAGGGCATTTGTATACTTTAAAAATGGAAGTGACTGGCAGTATCTCATGGATATTGCCAATCCTGTAGGTACCGATGGTGATAATTTTGCAGGGGCAGTGGCCATTTCTGATAATGCTATTGCCATCGGGGCAAGTGGATATAGTCAGGACAGCCTGCATTGCGGATCAGTATTCACGTATGTTAAAATTTCGGGTTCCTTCTTTTTTTCGCAACAGTTGATACCAGATTTATATCATTTTATAAGACAAAATAATGCCAACTTTGGAAGTCACGTTGATCTCGATGGTAATAATCTGGTAGTGGGGGTACCCAGATTTAAACGATATCAAAGGGTCATCGGAGCAGTTGCCTACTATACATTTGATGGCTCCGGCTTTATTTTTAATTCAGCCATTTACAACGATACCGATGCCAATCCTGGAAGATTTGAATTCATTTGCTTATCCGGACCTTATTGTTTTATTTCAGCACCCTATAATACAATTCCAGGCAAAAGTGAGCAGGGCAAAACGTACCTGTACAAAATGGATCCCTATGGAGGCACAAAAATAGCTGAAGTGATAGACCCTACCGGCGAGTTGCGCACAGGAAATGGTATGATGGCTGTCAATCACATAAACAAAAGGTTTGTATTGGGCAATTCTACGATCTATTCTAGGAGGGGTAAAGTGGTATTTGGGAAGATAAAAATTTAAGCAGCGGTGCATTACTTTAATTGTTTTACTTCATATTATCATTGTTCCGATATGTTAAATTTTGTAATTTACTTGACAACTTAATAATTATTATATATATTTACATTTAATAAGTTTGGTGCTTATCTTTTTATTACATTTATCACATATTCTTAGAATCTAATATTGCATTAAGTATGTGTGCTTTATTGTAATTATTATTTGAAAAGCAATGTCTAATTTATCTTATTGTTTAAAATAATTTTGTTATGAAAACACTTCTCTCTTGTTTCGTTTTAGTTTCATCTTTCTCCACACTATATCTTGATGCTCAGAATTCGATTAATTTGAAGGATTATCTTAGCATTTCAGGGGAAATTGGTGAATATATCTCTAATAATAGGGAAGGTAACCCTACATTACATGAATCTGCTTTATCAAATCCTATTTACCACATTCCTGTTGCCGTTCACTTTATAAATGGATTTACCGCCGAAGATACTTGTTGTTTAATCAAAGCTTCCTTATCACAAATTGAGGTATTAAATAACGATTTTAATGGGTTAAACCCAGATATTGAAATGTATGAGGCAATTGCAGCTGCTTGCCCACAAAACTTCCCAATTTCTTCCTTATCTAAAGAGACACATTTTCATTTTTATTTAGCAAATTCTAATCATCCAACCCAAGGCAATACTTGTGTTAGCAAATATGCAATAACAGTAAATATTACAGCTGGCACTCCTGCTGTGTGGGATGGATATCTTAATATTTTTGTTGATGGGTTTAATTCTGGTGGAATTTTAGGTCAAACTATAGTTGGGTCTGTTGGACCAGGAAGAGGAGTACTAATAAAAAGTACTGTATTCGGTGGACCTGGAGTTACATGTTTTTCTGGAAAAGAAATAAATACAGAAACCCCCTATATTTATGGGAGAACTTGTACACATGAGGTCGGGCATTTGTTTAATTTATTGCATCCATGGTCCAATACAAATTCAAATTGCACTGGAGATGGGGATGAAGTTGCGGACACACCAAAACAAAATGAAAAGAATTTAGGAGCACCAAAATTTAATTTCTCAACCTGCACTTCTAATGCTGTCAATTCATGCGGTAATCAAGATTTCTACATGAATTTTATGGAAGATACAGATGACAACTCAAAGTGCATGTTTACTGTTGGACAAATGAACCGAATGCTTGAATATCTTGAGTCGTTACAAACAAGTTATCCAATTTTTCCCAAGAGTGGCACTAATGATTATCATGACTGTACAATTTACCCTCAGCCAGGTGTAAGTACACAAACTGTTATTGTTACCTGCCCTTCTACTACGTATAACATTAATAGTGTTTTGTTTAATACGTTACCAGAGGATTGTGGTACCGAAGTTGTTTGGTCCACGGTTTATAGTACAACTGGAGTTGTTCTTTCGACAGTGGATCCGGTTTTATTTTTTTCTGGAACATTTTATGCATATTATTATTCACCATATATGAATTGTTTTTCGCAACCAAGTTTACCTGTTACTGTCACATTCGACCTTGGCGAAAAACCTGATGAAATAATCACCTCAAATACTTTATTATCTAATAATTCTTTTGGTGGTAACTTAATCGTTGAATCTGATGCAACTTTGCAAATAGTACAAGGTAATATTTTCTTTAGACAAGGTAAAGGAATTATTGTTAAAGAAAGAGGTAACTTAATTTTGAATAATTCTACAATTGATGTATGTGATAAAAATTTCACATGGTCAGGGGTGAAATTGGAGTCTGGCGCTTCACTTATCACTAATGGTAGTTATCTTTTAAATACTTCACTAGGTATCGAGGCAAAAAATGGCAGTAGTGTTCAAATAGACGATCTTTCCATAGAGGGGAAGGGATATGAGGATGGAAATGGATTAATCTTGGATGGAAATATCAATGTTGTTGGAATAAATAACATTAAAGTAGAAAATATTCACACGGGAATACTTGTAAAGAATAGTAGTAGTTTTTATGAATTGAATGGAGGTGAAATTAAGAACACTAGCGATGGAATTTACTGTGTGGGTTCGCCTCTAATGATTAATGGTTTCGATATTTCTTTTTCAGAAAGAGCAATAAATTTAATAAATGCTCCGTTAAGCTATATTTATAGAACAAATATAATATTTAAAAATAGTGGAATTTGGGCCTTGTCTTCACCAAATGTTACCATTGATGAATGTTGGATTTCAAATTTTTCTTTTATTAACAACTATGAATTTATTAATGAAAATCCTGCTATATCATTAGTTTTAAGTGATGGTTGTAGAATTATTAATAACCCACAAATAAAGAGTTCTTCAAAAGGAATCACTTCGTGGGGTTCAAATAAAACTGTAATTGATGGAAATTTTGATATTAGGTCATCTTTCAGTCAGAATAACAGCCAGCTTCCTGGTGGTCCAATCAACTTAATTTATGGAAATTACAATGTAATCTCAAATAACAATATAACTGGAGACAATTCAGAATTTGGTGTTAACACTTCTTTGAATGGGGGTACTTTAATTGAAAATAACACTATAAGCGGTCTAGGATATTTTAAAAATTACAGAGTAGCTGCAATTAAATCAACAGGTAATTTAGACGAACAGATTAATCAAAACATTGTAAATGGCGAAAACAGAACGGGTATATTAGTCCAAAACACATCAGGAAATCAATATTTTTGTAATGACATTAGCGCCTTAACAGATGAGGCTTTGGAAATATTATATAATTCTGAACAACAAAGATTAAAGGCAAATTATTTTACAGGTGGTTTATATGATCTTAAAATTAAATCAGAAATTGGTATTCAAGCAACTTTTGATAATCAGGGGATTATTACTATGAATAATGGCAATGAATTCCAAGGAGGAAATACCAAAGCAGAAGAGTTATCACAAATTCAAATAAATAACTCTAGATTTCCTGTTAATCCAGTATTTTCCTTTCATATGCCCACTAATCCTGTTCCTTCTTCTAATTGGTTTACTTCTAACGTTGTTACAACTTTTGAATCATGCGAAGGACTCGTTATTGGTAATAATTTTATTTTTAATGGAGACCCAAATGAAATATGTTCTTATTGGAATTATTTAAAGTCATTTAAAGACACGAAACCAGAACAATTTTTTGTAAAACTTGCGCATTTGCTTAAATACTCAAAAATTAAACCAGGATTTATTCTTCCAAATTGTATAAAGTTAGACTCTGTTTTTCAATCTTTATGTGGGCTAACTAAAATTGTTGACGTTTCTATAGCGATATCTAAAATAGGTGAAAATAGTATCAATTATTCTTCAATTGATACTTTATATAGCCAATATATTGAAGAGAATAGTCTTCTAGGTAAACAAATTATAAAAGATCAGATTGCCATTGAAGTTAGCAATATTATGCCATTAGTTGACAGTGAGAATTCTTTGGATAGTATTCGAATTGATAGCTTGAAAAATGAACTTTATGTTATTAATTGTTCATCAATTATTGTGAATAAATGGAAAGATATATTGAACATTTATTTAAATTTCCTAAAAGATGGCAGGGTGTCAGACAACGATAAAAATTTAGTAGAACAACATAGCACCGAATGTTCTGATATTTATGGTGATGTAATTCATTTGGCACGAGCAATTGCTAACTCATATAATAAAATTTATTACGACGTTTATGATGGATGTTTATTAGACATTGAAAGCAAGAAAGCCCCAATATCTAAAAAATATGATTTAAAATTATCACCTAACCCATCAAACGGTGTTTGTTCCCTAGATTTTTCTGCCCAAGTTACTGGTACTATTTTTATTTCAGATATTAACGGTAAAATTCTGGAATATTTAACTATAGATTCTACTAAAAGTATTGATTTAAATCTTTCTAATAGACCTGATGGAATATATTTTATTAAAATTTTGACAGACACTGGTCTTATTGAAAATATCAAATTCATATTATTAAAATAACTATTTATATGTTCATTTCACGCTCTATAAATAAGAGATGCTTTTTAATACTATTTGCTCTTTACTTCTATTCTGTTTGTCATGCTCAAAAAGAAGATTATAATTGGTTGGGTGGTTACGATTATAATCCAACCCCTGGTTCTTTAATTATTGAGGGCTACAGAATTGACTTTAACAATAAACCATTCAGGATTGATAATAATGTTGATGTAAAATATGGTATTGAGGGCAATAATGCATCGATAAACGATAAAAATGGGAACCTGTTATTTTATACTAATGGCTGTGCTGTTATGGATAGAAATTTAAACCTAATGCCCAATGGAGATAGTATCAATTCGGGCAAATGGTTTGATCTGTTTAGACAATATTGTTCTATTGGTTATCCTGGATTTCAGGATGTTTTGATACTAAACGACCCGGCTTTTGAATATGGCTACTATATTTTTCATAAACCCAATATTTATTATCCTCAAATTGATGATTCCTTGCAACTGCATTATTCATATGTTGACATGAGATTAAACAATGGCTTAGGTGATGTAACGGTGAAAAATAAAAGATATGTGCAAAACCAAAATTTATTATCATCTTATTTCACAGCTATAAAGCATCAAAATAAAATAAGTTGGTGGATAATTCAACCTCTTGAAGAAGACTCTTTGTTTTTAACATTTTTACTAGATGAAACCGGTATTAATAGGTCGGCAAATCAAAATACACATCAATTTTTTGACAGATGGAGATCAAGTGCTTCGGGAACAGCTAAGTTTAGTCCGGATGGTACCAAATATGCCATCTACAATTATTTTGATCAACTCCATGTTTATGATTTTAATCGCGAAAATGGTGTATTGACAAAACATCAGAAGGTTGAGATTTATCCGCCTGATGAAATTGATCGTGTTCGTTATAATTTTGGAAGTGTTGAATGGTCACCTAATAGTCGATTTGTATATTGTGCATCGCAAGAAAAATTGCATCAGGTGGATACCTGGGAAAATAATCTTCAAGACGGTATAACCTTAATTGATACATTTAACGGAACATTGGATCCGTTTCCTACCATAATTTTCCTTATGGCACAAGGACCGGATTGTAGAATCTACATTACTCCAAAATGTGGGTGTAATTCCATCCATGTCATCAACAAACCCGATGAAAAGGGTGCAGCATGTGACTTTGTTCAGAACGGTATCAAGTTTTTATACCCCAATGGCGGTACACTCCCTAACTTTCCTCGATTTAGAGTTGATGAAGAAGAGAAATGCGATCCAACCATTACCTCCATTTTTGGTGATGCTGTCTTTTACAGGAAAAAGTTAAGCGTTTATCCCAACCCATCTTATGGAATCTATCAATTGAAAATTCCCACTGAATTCCAAACCGGCAATCTGGTGGTATCTGATGTTTTTGGAAAAATTGTTTACAATGAGCAGATTGAATTTAATCCAGTAACTATGGAATTGGATCTTACACATCTTCCTACGGCTAGTTATAACATTGATTTATATCCTGAAAATAATAATGATAGAATTTTCTATGGCGTTCAAGTTATTAAAATCTAGCTACCATTGTACCATTGTATTTGACTTTTAAAATAGTACTGTAATATCTCAAATCCATAAAATATTAATATCCTTTTTACATTTTAATATTTTGGGTACTCAAGCAGCATCAAGAACATGTTTTGCTTGTAAATTGAGATATATTACTACAGATGCTAAAATTTTATTATTTAATTCTTGCTATTTTTTTTGTGGGTAGTATATCATTTGACTTTTAGCATACCCTGGTCTGCCCTATTATGCTTAGCATGCCTAAATTCATGTTCGTCAATTGTTTTGGCTTTGTCATAAGCGAACCTTTTTCCCATTTACAATTCTTTCAACTTCCTTCTCAATTTCATGGATGCGAATTATTTTTCTATTTGGAAAGTTCATCTCCAGCCCCCCTTTAAGTCGTTCCAAAATAATGTCCGTGTTGTATTTTAAGCTCTTTCTGCATAACCCTTTCGCTATTGCCATTTTCTAATTTCAACAATTCGCCCAAAAAATTTACTAAATATTCTTATTTGCCTTATTTGAGGGCAATATTGGGAGTTTCAATAGAAGGATGCTTTTGGAAAGAAATGCCTTGCCAGGATAAAACGACAAATATCTTTAGTGGTTGGGGAGTATTGGCCGGCAGGGCGGGTACTCCTCTTTTTTATTATAACAAGATCCAAGAAACTGAGAGTCTATTCTTTTGATATTCAAATTGCTATGATAAAAAATTGATATTAGAAATTAAATATTTAGATAAACTATGATTTGTAAACTCCGTGTAGGATAAAGTTATTTGCATTCAAACTTAAAGCAATTTATGCCCTGTAAACTCCAAAAATAAGCTACCACAACTTTCCCACGAACGGAGAGCCGGATTTGAGTCCGGCTTTTTCATTTT
>CALMWS010000377.1 GCA_937870795.1 uncultured Bacteroidota bacterium
CTGGGGTGTCAATGGAGCCAAAGGAGAGATCATCTTATTTAATGAAAACAACGACATTGAAAAAATCATCCAATTGGATGGTGCTCCGGAAAGAATGTTGGTAGTAGGCGAGTCGCTGCTGGTGTGCCTGTCCAATGGGTTTTCGGTTGACAAAGGTCTCGCGAAAATCGACTTACAAACCTTTACTTTGTCAATGATCCAGTCTCTTTCTGAAGGGCCCAACTCAATGGTCAGGGACTTGTCCAATAACGTTTACATCTTATGCGAAGGGTACTTTGACTGGCTAACCTCCACTTCGTATCCCGCTGCTTTGTACAAATGGCAGGAAAATACAGGGGCCACCAAAGTTTTGGATCTTCCACAAGGCTGCACAGATTTGTGCATATCGGCTTCAAAGAGTACATGTTATTTTCACGATTTCAATGCAGTTTATCAGTGGAAGATAGGCAACAATAATGCTGAAAAAATAAGTTTTACAATACAACCTTCTTCTATTTACGGATTGGCCATAGATGAACCAAATAATATTCTGTATTTTACAGATCCTAAAGACTTTGCCAGCCAGGGCAATGTCATTGCTGCCGATCTCAATAAGGGCACTATTACCACCTTCAATACAGGGGTGGCACCCGGGCAAATATTTGTCCGTAATTAAATGCGGCGGCTTGTTTTTTACTATTTTTGTTGAAAATACCTAAAATAATGCGACACATACTTTGTTTGTTAATCATGCTTACTCAGTTGGCAGTTTTTGCCCAGGATCAGCAGGAAAAAATATCCAACCAGCTCTACTACCTGCAGGAAGCCAGGGCCAATATATCATACGCCAAAAACTATGCAGACTCAACCCAGGTTACCCAGGCAATTGACAGCATGGATGTGATGATGGGCAGACTCATTTCCTATCTGGAAGCCATGGTGGTGGAAGCACCGCAGGAAGTAGCACCAAACGAAGAGGAAGTTGTGATTGAAGAAGCTCCAACTGAGCCTCCAACCTATGAAGAAAATCAGGAGACAAATACCGAAATAGAAAATGGAGGAGATATGGGGCTGGGAAATCCCATCATTGACAAATTCAACCCATTTAAAAAGATGAAATCCAAAATCATCATAGAAACTGGTCTCAACAATTTTTTCATGAGCTTATCAACCAATGGAAGTGAGCCCATCGTTAGCCCCGGGTCATCCTGGTTTTGGAATTTTGGCCTGGTAAAAATCGTGCCGCTCTCCAACAAGTTAAGTATAGAAGCTGGTGTAACCTATTTGAGAAACCGATTTAGATTTTCCAATGATGTTAGGCTGATTTCTGAAGGCAATGGTCAGGTTCCCGGGTTTACAACAATTGCCAATGCCTCGGAAGACCCTAAGTTGATTGCCCATTACTTTACCCTTCCCATCGTATTTAATTGGAAAATAACCAAAACCTTCCATATGACACTTGGGGGCTTTGGTGGGTACAACATTGGTGCGAGTCAAAAAATAAAACTCAAAGAGCGGGAAGAAGAAATTGAAGAATACAGACATGGTGC
>CALMWS010000378.1 GCA_937870795.1 uncultured Bacteroidota bacterium
TGGTTTCCTGCAAATCAATCGAAACCATGGTAGAAAAAGGAGAATATGAAAAAGCATTCAACTACGCCGTAGACAAGCTGGCCGGAGAAAAAAACAAAAAGACCAAATACGTCAAAGGTCTGGAAAAGGCTTATAGAGAATTGAATGACCGGGATTTGAAAAAAATCGCTTCCCTTGAGAGGTCTGCAGCAGTGAGCAAATGGGAAGACATCTACGATGTTTATGGCAGAATGATGTCAAGAAGAGACAAAGCTTCCGGTTTGGTGCCCCTCATCAGTGAAGATGGTTACGAGGCGTTGATGGACTTAAGTGACTTGTCTGCTTACCGTCTGGATGCCCGGGATAAAGCATTGGAAGCCTATTATACAGAGGCAGTTGAAACTTTAAATGATGCGAGAAAATACAATGATAAAGTATTGGCCAGAGAAGCCAAAAAATGGTTGGATAAAACAGATCGATTTGCCGCTTCTTACAGAGACGTATCCATGCTCAAAAGGACAGCTATTGATCTGGGCATTGTACACATAGGCATTGATGTCAAATGGGACAAAAATGCGGCTTTGTCAAAAACCATATACGACAAAATAGCTGCCATCAGACTCGATAGGTTGGGCAATGAATGGGAAAGATATTACTTGTTTGACAAGGATAAAAGCTACGATAGTTACATCGTCATTGATTTTTCTACTCCTGAGTTTGGCGCTGAAAGAGAAAATGTAAACAACTATGAATTGGTGGCTATGGTAGAGGATGGAATAGAATACCTATACGACGACAAAGGTAAAATCGTAAAAGACAGTCTGGGTAATAAGATTACTGTACCCCGCAAAGTATTGACCAAAGCATGGGTATCTGAAATTTTCAGAGAAAAGTACAGCAAACTTGACGCAAAAGTTTTGGTTTACAGAGAACTCAAATCATTGCCTGTTAGCAATGTACCTGTCACAGTGCATCATGAATTTAAAGATAGTGCCGTAAGATACACAGGAGATAAAAGAGCATTAAACAATGATCTGATGAAAAGGCTCGACAATTACATCGAGGGTTTTCCTTCTGATAGAGATGCTGCTGAATTCTTAGGTACCTACATGGCCAATGCCATAGAATCAGCCATTCGTAACTTAAGTCTGAGCTAATATTATAAAAAAATGCAGAACAAAAAAAAAGCCGAAGGATAAGTTTCCTTCGGCTTTATCGTTTTAAGACCATTCTGTATTATTTTATCATCGTGTTAACTTTTATACTCATGTTAAGTTCATGATGATGCCCCGGTAACAGGTTTATGCAATCGGGGGCACAGGCTGCCTCAATGCATACAAAGTGGCCATAATCTGAAGGCTTCAAATCGGCGATGGTCTTACACTTTTCTTCCCAGGGGTTCCAGACTACCAATGCGTTGCCCCCTTCCGATTCTATGCTGACCTCTCTGTTGTACACCGGATCAATGAGTTGAGCAGCATTGGCGTGGAGGTAAATGCGGTCTGTCTCTTCCTTAAGAATTAAATCACCCTGTTGCACAAATTCCTGACCATGCCTGGTTTTGTCAATGTAAGTTTTACCTTGCAGACCCTCTATCACTATGCTATGAATATCACCCACCGTAAAATAGGTGTGTAAAGCCTGGGTTATGGGCATGGATGTTTGATCCAGGTTGTGGGTGATCAGGCTGATGTTCATGACATGGTTCGAGGCTGCTACCTTCAATTCCAGTTTCCATTGATAAGGCCACAGTGCGAAGGTATCTTCAGAAGATTGTATTGACATAGTACAAAAAATCGCGCCTTCACATTCCCGGAAACTTTCCATTTGCCAGGGCATTGTTCTCACAAAGCCATGTTGTGCATGGCCATCCCGGGGGCCAAACCATGGCCAACAAACAGGAATTCCTCCTCTTATCGCTTTTGGGCCATTCAAGTCTGCCAGGGCACTGCAAAAAAGTACACCCGCTGGCTGATCAAGGGGCTGCCATTGGGTGATATGGCCTCCTTTGTTGAGTACTGAAAATTGAGGACTGTTCATCACGTTTATTCCTGATTGTACCCCTTACCGGTTGCTGCCCAATACAGACCGCCAAATAAATGATCGAGAAATACAGGATCTTGATACACACCGGGTAAATGCCCCATGGCAGTATAAAAAGATCGACCCCCATCGTACTTATGAAACCAGGATATGGGGTGCTTTCCGTTCATGCCTCCTTGTGGATAATCCTTTGTGGGGTTGCCCGGAAAATAAGATGATTCATCAATTTCAAGCAAATACGTAAGACCGCTTTGTTTCTCCGGAGATAATATATACCATTCATCCGTAAACCAATGAGGAGATTGAAAATTGGCCATACCCATAAACTTACGATTGAGGGGATGCAACCTGGCAGTTTGAATGGCCGGATGCGAAACAAACATCCTGCCTACCAAACGAGTGTACCACTCCCAATTGTATTCTGTATCAGAAGCACTGTGAATACCTACAAATCCTTTACCCGATTGGATAAAACGCTGCATGGCTGCCTGCTGGTTGTCATTCAGAATGTCCCCTGTAGTATTCAGAAAAACAATGACGTCATAAGTCTTTAGTTTTTCATCTGTAAACCACTCGGCATTCTCCTGCCATTCCATATCAAAAAAATGCCTGTCAGCCATTTTTTCAAAAGCTTCAACACCATCTTTTATCGATTCATGGTGCCATCCCATGGTTCGAGTAAAAAGCAATACTTTAAATTGTTTCTGTGCAGAAAGCGCGTCTGTTAAAAACAGAAAAACCGAAAAAAACAGACAGGTATAAATTTTTACTTTCATGGATTCATTGCTTTGCGAATGGCTTCCTCTGCCAAAGTAGCCATTATTTTATAACATTTTACGGTTGGATGAACACCATCTTCCGCCATCTCTTTATCTAGTCCATTTTCCTTGTTTTTTAAAACAGTATGGTAATCCAGGTATATTAAACCATACTGCTCTGCCATCATCTTGATGGATTGATTCAGCGAAATTACTTTTTCAGCTGTGTTTTCAACGGTGGGTCTCCAATATATATCTGAAGCCGGTAAAACGGAAGCCAATATTACTTTGATGTTGTTGGCTTTGGCAAGCTCAACCATTGAAATAAGATTGCCCAAAGTGAAGCCCTCATCATATGGACCTGTATTTTCGGCAATATCATTGATACCCAAATGAATTAAAACCACCTCAGGGTTCAGTTCCAATACATCTCTTCTAAATCTAAGCAAACCTTGTGAAGTGGTTTGTCCGCTTATGCCCCTGCCAATGTAATGGTTGATTTCAAAAAAATCGGGCACTGCTTTGACAAAGCCCTCAGTGATGCTATTGCCAAAAAAAACAGCTCTTGGTCTTTTACCATACTTGATGGTTTGGTTATCACTTTGAAAAACGTCAATTTGTGAAAAAGCGATTGCGTTTACCTGCGCTGACAATTCAGAAATTATTGCCATTCCCATTACGATCCATGTCATGACTGATATTGTGATTTTCATATTGCATTATTAAATATCCTGTTATTCATTATTTCAACGATTCTTTGGCCGGCACAACCATCCCAGAGTTCCGGCTTTTCTCCTTTTTTCCATTTCCCGACCGTCATTTGCTGAAGTGCAGCAACGATATTGTTTTCATCTGTGCCTACCATTTCATTGGTACCTATGATCACAGTCTCAGGTCTTTCTGTAGTGTTGCGCAGGGTCATACAGGGAATGCCCAAAATGGTGGTCTCTTCGGTGATTCCTCCCGAATCGGTAACTACACCTCTGGCATTATTCACCAAATAAATAAATGACAAATAATCCATTGGGCTGGTAAGATATATGTGAGGATAGATTTTACCAATGCTTTCAAATATCTTTTTTGTTCTGGGATGCATAGGAAAGATCAATGTATGCCCATTGGCATTTTCATTCAACAAAGTCAATAATCTATCTAAACCTTCGACGCTGTCAACATTGGATGGGCGATGTAAGGTTACCACCAGATAGGGCTGATCAGCCAGTTTCAAGTCATCAAAAAAACCGGGCTTTTTCAAATTGGGTAATTGTGTCATCAACGTGTCAATCATGGTGTTGCCCACAAAAAATATCTGTTGCTCACTGACACCTCTGGATAATAAATTTTCATTGGCTTGCCTTGAAGTTGTAAAAAAATAGTCTGCTATACTATCTGTTACAATTCGATTGACTTCTTCGGGCATAGTCATATCTCCTGACCGAATGCCACCTTCCACATGAGCAACAGCGACCCCTTCTTTTTTAGCCACCAAAGTGCAGGCCATGGTAGAAGTGACATCTCCAACAACAATGCACAGATCGGGTTTCTCAATTTTCAGGGCATTTTCATAAGCCATCATAATCTGTCCGGTTTGATAAGCCTGAGACCCTGAGCCTACGCCAAAATTGATATGGGGTTCGGGAAGATTTAGTTGTTCAAAAAAATTTTGACTCATGGCTGCATCGTAATGTTGCCCTGTGTGAATCAGCCTGTAAGACAAAGGATTCTCAGCCTTTGCGTTGTGTGCATGCAAAGCGTGGATGATGGCTGCTATCTTGATGAAATTAGGCCGGGCACCTGCTATGATGTCAATGTTCAATTTTGTGTGCATTTCTGTTGTCATACCTTGGTACATCTTACTTAACAACGATGAAAGTACCATCGTTTTGGTATGTAGACATTTTGCCGATGGGTTCAACAAATGCATCCATGCCATGCGCTTTAAATACACTTTCAACCTCACTCCTGTTTTCGGGTGCCACGGCAATCAGCAATCCTCCGCTGGTTTGGGGGTCAGCCAAAACGGCTTGTACCAACGCCTCATCCACCTGAGAAGCAAATCTAACCTTGTGGCCATAAGCTTTGAGGTTTCTTCCTGTCCCTCCGGGAATGGATTTTTGAGCCAAATAATAATCGAGGTCAGGAATGATCCGGGGGACTTTTTCATGGTGCACTTCTGCACACAATTGACTTCCTTCAGCCATCTCAGTGAGGTGTCCTAATAAACCAAAGCCGGTTACATCTGTCATGGCATGAACTCCTTTGACAGAACCCATACGGTATCCTATTTTATTGAGTTGCATCATTTGACGAGCGGCAATGCCTTTATGATCATTTTGTAAAATTCCTTTTTTCTCTGCGGTTGTTAAAATGCCCACACCCAATGGTTTGGTCAAATACAACAAATCTCCTTCCCTTGCGGCATTATTGGTTTTCAAATGGTCGATCTGCACCAATCCACTTACGGCAAGGCCAAAAATAGGTTCCGGCGCATCTATGCTGTGCCCTCCTCCCAGAGGGATTCCTGCCTCCAGACAAATACTCTGAGCACCTTCAATTACCCTCCTGGCAACGTCTGTAGAAAGAATGTTGATGGGCCAGCCCAAGATGGCTATAGCCAGGACAGGGTTGCCGCCCATGGCATATACATCGCTGATGGCATTGGCAGAAGCTATCCTTCCAAATTCAAAGGGATCATCGACAATGGGCATAAAAAAATCGGTAGTGGAAATCATGGCTTTGCCGTCACCCAAATCATATACAGCTGCATCATCTTTACTGTGGTTTCCCACCAAAAGCTTATCATTGTCGGGCATGGCTATACTGGTGCTGATGATTTCTTCCAATACGTTGGGTGCTATTTTACACCCACAGCCTGCACCGTGAGAATATTGAGTCAATTTAATTTCCTGCTCCATATTTTTTTATAATCGTGTTTATTTTTGAATGATGCTCAGCAGACTTTCTGCATTGCGTTTAGGGTCAGTGTCTTCGCATGGTACTACTGTAAGCAGATCGTGGGACAACGATTTTTCGACCACGGCTTTATCGTACCATTTGTCATAGTACTTGAGCAGAATGGCAAAACTCTCATGAACCTGCCCTTCGATCAGTGCATTGATGGCATTTTTTGTTTCCAGCCCTCCCAATCTCTTTTTGATTCTAATGATGGCATTGACCATTTTTTCAACGGGCAATTTTCCATATTCGGCAACAGTGTATTCCAATCTCTTCTCAAACGGAATATCAAGCATAAAGTGATGGCATTTGCCCATCCATACCCATAAAGATTTGGGTAAGTTGACATGACCGATCCTGATGCTTTCATCTTCTATCCAGATAGGCTGGTTTCGACGAATGTAAAGCTCATTTGCCAGTAAGTTTTCAAACATTTCCTGACCGGGCTGCTCAGGCATGCCGATATTGCCGAAGGCAGACCCTTTGTGGTGGGCTATACCCTCCAGGTCAATTACGGCTTCACCTCTTTTTTCTAATTCATGTAATACCTTGGTCTTTCCTGCTCCCGTATTGCCCGCCAATACAAAGAAAGGCCAGGGTTTTTCAAAGCACGCTAATACACGGTTGCGGTATGCTTTGTATCCACCTTCCAGGACATATACATCAAAACCGTATAAGTCCAGCAGCCATGCAACGCCCCCACTACGCATACCACCACGCCAGCAATGTACCAATAAAGTATAGCGACCGGGAATAAACTTTTCTGCAGCATCTATAGGTTTCTTTTCATTAAGCCATGATTCAACCGTTGAAATCATGTCCTGCATCTTGGGTCCATAAAAACCCAAACCGGCCTTAATGGCATCTTCCTTACTTTTTTGTTTGTAAAGTGTACCTACCACCGCCCTTTCTTCATCGGAAAATAAAGGTAAATTTTTTGCTCCCGGAATATGGGCGTGATTGTACTCACCGGGAGACCTCACATCAATGATGAGATCAAAAGTGAGTTCAAAATGGTCGTTGATTCTCTTTACCGACATCAGCTTTAATCAGATTTGCGTATTTTTTTATCTCCCATTAAATCTTTTAATACCATATCGTATTCTCCTATGACGGCCTGAGCAGAATAATGTTCAACCACATTCTGCCTGCCTGCCTCACCCATGGCTTCTCTTTCATCGGACGAAAGTCCGGCCATTTCAATGATGGCATCAGCAATTTCCTGGGCAGATTTGACTTTCACCAAATAACCGTTTATCCCGTTTTTGACCATGTCTTTGCACCCGGGTACGCTGGTTGCAATAACAGGCTTAGCCATACTCATTCCTTCCAGTAAAACCCTGGGCATACCTTCCCTGTAGGATGGCAAAATAACCACATCTGATTGGGCTAAAAAGGGAATTATATTCTCCTGGTAACCATGGAAATGAATGTCATTTCTATGATGATACCTGGCCAAATCTTCAGCACTTACAGATGCCGGGTTGCCTTCATCTGTATCTCCTACCAAATGAAGGTTGATATGGCCGAGCTCATCAGCTGCTTTCGCAAAGCCTTGCAATAATTCCATTACTCCTTTGTCGTACAGGAGTCTGCCAATGAAAATAAAATTCAGTTTTTCATTCATGGAGCGGGTATTCAGTTTCGGATGAAATTTTTCAACATCAATCCCTGAGCCCCTTATCAGTGAAGTTTTACCGGCCTTGGCAATGCCTTTACGAATAAATAAATGTCTGTCATCCTTATTTTGAAAAATAACCCTTGAGGATTTTTCCAGGGCATATTTGTACAACCGGACTACCACCTTATTGATCAACCTGTTTTCAAGGAATGTAAATCCAAGTCCGGTTATGGTATTCACGGCAGGTATTCCCAATCTGTGAGCAGCCAATGTGCCATAGATATTGGGTTTAACGGTATAGCACAAAACTACATCCAGCTGTTGTCTTTTCATAATTGCCACCAGCTCGTGATAGAGTGCCAGGTCAGAAAAGGCATTGGTCCCTTTTCTTTGTAATTTTTTCAATTCTTCATAACCATCACAGATCTCCTCCAATCGTCCTTCGAACCCATCAGCAGGAGCAATACCATATACTTTATTTTCATGGCACCTGAGATGCCTTATCAGATCTGCTCTGAAATGATAAAGATTCCAGGCAGTATTGGCTATGATCCCTACGCGAAAACCTCTTATTGTTTGATCCACCTTTTGTACCAGCGATAAAGAATAAAAAGATACCACAATGTACCATGCTCAATCATGCCCGATTTTTCTTCCACAAAAAGATTTGTCTCCTTTTGCAGAAAGCCGGCATTGAGTCCAAAGTGGTGAATAAATTCAGCATCGACCGACATATCCTTTACTTCCTGTAGATACAAAGTTTTTAGCCATTGTATAAAAGGAATTCCAAAGCCTTGTTTTCTGCGGTCAATGGCAGTAGAGGGTACATAGTTGTACAAAATCTGACGAAGCACCCATTTCGACTGATGGTCGCGGACTTTAAATTTATTGGGCAATGACAAGGCGTGTTCGATTACCTTGTGATCCAAAAAAGGCTCTCTGGCCTCTAATGCCACAGACATCGTAGCCCGATCGACCTTCGCCATGATATCGCCTTCCAGATAGGAGGTAGCGTCGGCCACGGTAAACATGGATAGGTATTGGTTTTCGGCCAAAGGGTTGGGATCCTCAAAAACGGGAATGGGAGCCTGACCTGTCAACGCCCTTGTAGCCTCCTCCGTCATACTTGTTGTCACCAGTTGAAGGAAATCCAGTCTGGACTTACTTTTCAAGGCTCTCACCATTTTTGGATACCTGATTTCAAGGTGTTTAATATGCTTAAGACCGGGCAATTTAGGTAAAACGGAAGCTGCCATTGCAGGAGAAATCCAGCCTGCCATACCGGCTGCTGCTTGTCTCAAACCCAGGGGAACTTTGCTTATTTTATCATAGTATTTATCGGCCAAAAGATACCTTTCATATCCTGTAAATAATTCGTCTCCCGCATCAGCAGAAAGGGCTACCGTAACATGTTTGCGGGCTTCTTCTGCCACCAGCGTAGTAGGGATGCCTGAACTATCCCCAAAGGGCTCATCATAGATGTCACAAAAATCCTCAGTAATCCTTTCAAATTCCGACAGACGACAAATAAAACTGTGATGGTGCGTGCCCAAAGCTTTGGCTACATCGGCTGCATGGTGTGATTCATCATAGGTTTTATCTTCAAAACCTATGGTATAGGTGTTAATAGGCTGCTCTCGGTCTTTCTGCAGTAAGGCAGTGACCAGAGAACTATCGATACCACCACTCAGAAAAACACCAACCGGTACATCTGCCACCAAACGAAGATTAAAGGCTTCTGTTAAAATTTCTTCCGTAGATTTTATTACCTGTCTGTCTGAGTCGGCACAAGGTCTTGCAGTCTCCGCCTTTTGGCCAATGTTCCAATACGTGGAAAGATGGGGTTCTTCATTTTTTTTGAGTGTCAGGAAACTGCCGGGAACCAGTTTTCTGACATTTTTAAATATACAATAGGGTGACCGTATATATCCTGTTTGTAGATAAAGATTGACCGCTTCGAGGTCAATATCCTTATTAAAAGAAGGGTGTTGATGAAAAGCCTTAAGTTCAGAGGCAAACATAAACAAACCGTCTTTCCAATACCAATAAAGAGGCTTTACGCCAATTCTATCACGGCACAGGACTAATTTTTCCTCTATCTTATCCCATATGGCAAAAGCAAACATGCCCCGGAAACGATGTATACAAGCTTCCCCCCACTCATGATAAGCTTTGATAATTACCTCAGTGTCGCTATGAGAAATGAAGGAATATCCCAACCGGATCAAGTCATTTTTGACTTCCTCAAAATTGTACATTTCTCCATTGTAGACCATTACGTACCTATCCCATTCATAGGGTTGATGTCCCAATGCAGAAAGGTCGATGATGGCCAATCTGCGGTGTCCAAGAGCTATGTGCTGATCTACATAAATGCCTTCATCATCAGGGCCACCGTGCGCCAGCGTTTGGTTCATAGCGCCAATGAT
>CALMWS010000379.1 GCA_937870795.1 uncultured Bacteroidota bacterium
GAGGTGTGGAGGGATCCGCAAAGTGGACAAGGCACTGCTTTGCCTTTGCCCGTTAAAAATGACTTGTCGGTCGTTTTTTCTACCGGCGGGGCAATGCCATAAGCCAATAATTTTTCCCTGCCTTTTTCTGTCAACCAGTCGGTAGTCCAGGGAGGTGAAAGCACCGTTTCAATGGTGATGTGACTATACCCCGCCTGTTCGAGTGCAAGGTTTAGTTCAAAACGAATGACATCCATTGCAGGGCAGCCGGTATATGTGGGTGTAATTACCAGGTGAACCATGTTGTTTTCATCAATCGAAGCAGACCGCACCACACCCAGATCCAGCACAGAGAGTACCGGTACTTCCGGATCGCTCACCTGTTCCAGGATAGAGGTCAGCCTGGCATCAATGGTGTTTACTGGCAACGTTCGCATTTACCTGTGATGGTAATATTTTGGCCGGTTACAACAAATTTTCCGGGAATCTCTATGGCGGGTATTTCTACATTTTCCACACAATAAGTGAGGTGGCAATGATCGCATTCAAAATGTACATGAGCATGGTGGTGATGGTGGTGTTCTTCCAGGCATTTGGTTTCGCACATGCCATATTTTGTATTGCCTTCGAGGTCGGTGATGCGATGGATCATGCCTTTTTCCTCAAAAGACTTCAGGGTTCTGTACAATGTGATGCGGTCTATGCCGTCAAATTGACTCTCGATCTCACTTTGGTGTAGGGCATGTTGTGCAGACAGAAAAATCTCCACCATGCGTGTGCGCACCGGAGTGAGTTTTAATCCTGCCTTTTTAAGATACAAAGCTGCTTCCATGCTGGGATCTAATGATTGAACCTATGAAGGTATAATGAACAAAAATACAAAAAGGTTTTGGCATTGGGTCTTTATTTGGACCTCGACAAGGTAACGAGAACAGCCCCGGAAATAAGGTCAACCAGCACGTGGATGATCATAACCAGGTATAAGGAGGTAGTGTACATATACAAAGCACCAAACAAGAGAGAAATAGAAGCAATTTTCACCACGGAAGCCCAGCCCTGGTAAATGTGGCTGATGGAAAATATAAAGGCAGGTACGATTAATGCCACTGCCTCTGCGTAAGAAAAGGAGGAGGTCATTTCCGCCACATAATTGATCATGAAACCTCTGAAAATAATTTCTTCACAGCTGCCTGCAGCAAGGGCCAAAAAAATAAAATGGCGGTAATCTTGCCAGCTCGTAGGCATGATGTGCGACAAATCCTTCCATTTGTCGGCTTCTTTTTTGGATTGCCACACATTGTACAGCGTATCACCCGCATAGATGAGGGTAATGCCCGTCACAATCCACAAGGCAGCAGGTGAAATGAGGATGTCCTGGAAACCCAACTTCCCAAAATCGCGGTAGGTCACATTCCACAAGGTAAGCACCATGAGAGCGCCGATGACCAGCATCAGGCCATTGCTATAATAAATGTGTTTTTTTGGGGGAAGCTGTTGGATGTAACTTTCATCTTCTTCGGCACCCGATTTCTCAGACATGACGGCCATGGCAGGGAAGACAACTCCGAGCAAAAAGAAAAAAAGGTGGTCAAACCAGGTTAGGTCCATGTTGGCGTTTGTTGAAAAAACATGCAAATAAAAGGGTTTTCGCGCGTATTTCCCTTTTTAAGCATTTACATTCTGGTCTTTGGCCGTAACGTTGACTTTGGCAATGAAAAATATACTGCTTAAAAAGAGAAAGGCCAGGGCCAGCACAGAATACCTCATATTGCCCGTTAGTTGGTAGACCACGCCAAAAATAAGGGTGCCACTTACGATTGATAATTTGTATAGAACATCATAAAGACTGAAATACGAAGTCAAGTCCTGGTCTGCATTTTGCCGGAGCAACAGTTTGGAATAAGTTGCCCTTGATAAGGCCTGAATCCCGCCCAATACCATACCAACCAGAGCCGCCGTGAAATAAAACATGACTTTGCTGGCAGTAAAATAAGCCAACAGGCAGATGATCATCCAAATGACTATCTGAATAATAATGGCATTGCGGTTGCCAATTAGTCCGGATACACGCGCAAACAACATAGCTCCAAGAATGGCAATGAGTTGAATGATGAGCACCACCAGAATGAGTTCGCCGGTTTCCATTTTGAGCTCTTCTTCGGCGAAGATGGTGGCCAGATAAACAACTGTTTGCACCCCAGCGCTGAACAGGAAAAAGCCCAGCAGGAATCGGATCACATCACCCTGGGCAATGGCCTCACGAAAAACTTTGTTGATTTCGGCATAGCCATTTTTTATAAAGCCCCTGCCCAGCGCAGATCGATTGTCTTTGGGCAGATGCTTAAAAGTAATCTGGGCAAAGCCAACCCACCACAGTCCTACCAGCACAAAACCTATGCGGGATGGCAGGTAGGGGTCTGTAATACCAAACATGGCCGGTTTTTGGATCATTACCAGAATGATGACGAGTAAGATGACACTGCCAATATAGCCGTAAGAATAACCCCGGGCACTCAACTTGTCGAATTGGTCTTCGGTAGCAATGATGGGCAGGTAGGAGTCATAAAATACCAGGCTGCCGGCAAAACCAATGGTAGAGAGGATAAAAGCCGTGGTGCCCAGCCACCACAAATCGTCAGATCCATTAAAAAAATAAAGGACCATGCAGTTGAGCGAACCCAGCATGGTAAAAACTTTCAGGAAAAACATACGCCTTCCTGAAAAATCTGCAATACCCGATAA
>CALMWS010000380.1 GCA_937870795.1 uncultured Bacteroidota bacterium
GATCCCAGCCACTTTGTGTTGCAGCAATTGGATTATCTTGAGTACATTGATCTTTACCACGAAAGGATAAAAATGTTTCACGTCAAAGATGCAGAATTTAATCCAAGTGGTCGTTGCGGTGTTTACGGAGGTTATCAATCCTGGGCAAACAGAGCAGGAAGGTTCCGTTCACCGGGGGATGGTCAGATTGACTTTGGGGCCATATTCAGCAAGCTGTCTCAATACGATTATAAAGGTTGGGCGGTGCTGGAATGGGAGTGCTGTATCAAATCGCCTGAGCAGGGTGCTGCTGAAGGGGCTCCTTTCATTGAAAATCACATCATACAGGTTACAGATAAGGCTTTTGATGACTTTGCCGGAGGTTCAACAGACAAAAACTATTTAAAATCATTGTTGGGTTTATAATAATGATGATTCATAAAAAATTGGCCATAATTGTTTTACTTGCTTTTGCAGCCTGCAAAGTAAGTGGCCAATTCAATGTAAAGATCGGATACAATGCCCAGTATACGGTATTTAACAAAACCAATCAACTTTTTGAGCAATACAACAAAAACACCAGTGATTTAAGTCTGCAATTTGAAAAATTTCATTTCATGCACGGACTTGAATTGGGAGGACGCCTCATGCTGGGCAAGCGGACAGCTTTGGACGCAGGCTTTACCAGTCTTTTTACAACCGACAATGGGAGTGCCAGAAATGTAGGAGGTACCATTGCCAATGATGAGTGGAGAATTAGTCAAAGGGTATTGTCTCTCGGTCTTGAAAATTATTATCGCATTTTTGGTTTTGGTATTCAATTGGGCAATATCAAAACCAACTATTTAAGAGATTTTCCGGGAGCAAAAAGTAAGTTATCTGTTTATAGCGAAAGTTACTACAACCTAAGGTTTTCTCTTATTTTTCAAGCCAAAACGGGTAGAAATGCCTTTGCATTAAAGCCTTATTACAACTATCCGCTTTCTTCCATCAACATTGCCACAGTAGATCGCAGTCTCAATGCTGGGGGCAATGTTCCCATCCAGGAAAATCTTTCCAGTTATGGTATTGCTATTGTGTTTTACAATGGACCTCAAATATAGTTTTAGGGTATAATAAACTGAAACGCAGAAAATCGTCAACAATAGTTTGGATGGTTGCTGTTATTTTTACGTTATTATATTTATTAACTCATTGTTGGCAACCCGAAAAACATCAATTCTCCTTACCTTTGAGTCGAAATATTGTTAACCAGTGCTTAGAAGAAGATAAACCGTAGCACGCAAATTATTTATCAAGATGAAACGTTTTCTATTTTGGATGGTAATGTTTATTACCACAGGCCAGCTTTTTGGCCAAAAGGCTGATATCGACAACTATTGGGTTGACATCAGTACTGCTATTTTGCCCGACAACAAAGTAGCACCCGAAAACCGTACTTTTTCAATTAGGATCAACGGTGATGCCGACTATACCGGAGCCGATGTAACAGACAATGTAAGGGTATTTGGGTGGAAAAAAACCGATGGAAACCCATATCTAGAGCTTGTAGCCGATGTAGGTTCTTTTACAAAGGGCAGCCCCAGCACTTCCAGCAGGCGGGTAGACAATACCGATAAAAACGGCAAAGTCACCTCATCAACTACCTACTACAAGGTAACTGCCAACAACTATAACAGAGGCAAACTTTATGTAAAAGGTGCTAAAAATTCATATAGAGAAATGCTCAAGAATGAAGAAGATATGAAGAAAAAGGCTGAAAAGGAAAAAAAGGAAATGGAAAAGAAAGAAAAGGAAAAGGATAAAAAGAAAGAATCAAAAGAAGAAAAGGC
>CALMWS010000381.1 GCA_937870795.1 uncultured Bacteroidota bacterium
CATTGAGTGGAGCAAAAAAGCTTAACGCCTGAAGGCTAAAAGTAGAATTTTGTGTAGAGATAGGATTGCCACTACCATCTTTGACACCCTCTCTTGCCAATACTTCATAAATGGAAAAGTCTGATGAAGGAAACTGCACCTGGGGGGTGTAAAGATAATAATTGCCCTGTGCGGAAAATGACACCTGAGGCATGGTAAGTCCTATTACCTCCTTGTTTTTCTGAACCTGGATTTCTTCATCCAATTTCAGGTTTTTGATCTCTTCTACATTGGCCAGTGCAGTAGTCACAGCTTCTTCGACCGACAGGTTTTTGATTTGTTGTGCAAATGCTACCTGGGCGAAAAACGAGATCAGCAACGTAAGTTTGATTGTTTTACCCATATTTGTTGATTATTTCTTTTTTGTATTGATCAATATATTGTAAGCCGGTTTGAGTGACCACACCATGCAGGAAATGATCCATAATGGCATTGGTAACTCTGAGTAAATTGTATTTATCAGAAGGGAAGATGTCCTGGTCAAATACCATCATGGCGGTCTCGAGTCTTAATTTGGTGATGACATCCACATCAATTTCAGCCCTATACAAACCTTCTTCTTTTCCACGCTGCAAATTTTTACTTATCACCTGGTAGAGGAATTCATTTTTGTGCCTCTGAAACTTGTCGAAGGTGGCAGGATGAAATTTTCTCAAATCATGGATGACTATCGGATTGATGTCTTGAAAATCGTCTGTAAGCATCGCCATGGTAAGAAAGATTTCATGGATGGCGTTTTCTGCTTCTTCATGAACCAGGGTACAATCCTTTTGTCTTTTGGATATCTCACTCTCCATGATGGCATCCACCAGTTCATCTTTATCGGTAAAAAACTGATAAATGGTCTTTTTGGAGATACCCATTTGAGAGGATAACTGATCCATGGTAACGGCCCTAAACCCTATTTTGCGGTAGAGGTCTTCGGCACAATGAAGGATTCTGTTTTTGACGTCCAAATTAAATTTTGTTTATTAAACTGTGGAAACTATTTCAGTAACGACAGTTTCCATGCAAATCTTTACTTTTTTGATTGAAATAGTTCTTATTTTCGACAAAATTTGATTTTTCTTCGATTAAAAAATCATAAATATCTGATCTTCAGCATAATGGATATTGGCGAGGTTTTTCAAAAATTTATATCAGATTTCCTGACAACGCGCTGGCAGGAATGGATTTCAACGTTTGCTCAGCTCGCCAGCGTGTGGTATGCCCGCAAAAACAACATTTGGGTCTACCCTACTGGCATTGTAGGTGTTGTTTTGGCTGCCTGGCTGTATTTTTTCATAGCTCACCCCCCCTTGTATGCAGATGGTGTGCTCAATCTATATTACCTTGTAATGAGCCTTTATGGTTGGTACCAATGGAGTCGGAAAAAAGAAGAAATAATTATATTTCCCATATCATGGTGTACCTCAAAAGAAATGATCAATGGTATCATCCTATTTATTGTTTCGTGGCTAGCCATATGGGCGTTGCTCCACAACTTTACCAACAGCAATACTCCCGTCCTGGATGCCCTGGTTTCTGCCACCGCCGCTACTGCTATGTGGTGGATGGCGTTGCGTAAGATAGAAAACTGGCTTGCCTGGATCGTTTCCAATCTGGTAGCCATACCCCTCAACTTTTACAAGGGCTTTATGCTGTTTACGCTGATGTATGTTGTATTTTTACTCATGGCTTGGGCAGGCTTTGTTTCATGGAAAAAAATGGCACAAACCACCCCCACAATCAAAACATAATAAATGAAAATCACTGATCAGTTACTCTCACAGGGAAATACTTTCTTCCGTTATAGAAGTTTCATTCCACTCTTGTTGTTGCCTTTTGCCTTTTGGGCATGCGCGGTAAGCATCTATCATCACCCAGACTGGTTTACACATGAAGGTATTACCTTTCCGGAGAAGATGGCCATTGTTTTGTGCCTCATTGGTTTTTTAATTCGGGTCATTACGGTAGGTTTTACGCCTGCCAATACTTCCGGACGAAACACAGTGACCCAGGTAGCAGACAGCCTCAATACAAAGGGAATTTATAGCACGGTAAGACACCCCTTGTATCTGGGCAATTTTTTTATGTGGCTGGCAATTGCTGTTCTAACCGCTGACCTCTATTTTGTAA
>CALMWS010000382.1 GCA_937870795.1 uncultured Bacteroidota bacterium
ATCACCCTCTCGACTGCCTCACCTGCGAAGTCAATAACAATTGTGAGCTTCAAACAGTAGCTGCAAGGGTAGGTATACGAAAAGTGCGTTACCCCGAAGGTAAAAACCACCTCGACAGGACCAAAGACCTGAGTCATGCTTATATGACTACTGATTTTTCGAAATGCATCAACTGCGGTCGTTGTGTACGTGCCTGTGACGAGGTGCAGGGACAGATGGTGCTCAACATGGCAGGCAGGGGCTTTGATGCACATATTGTCAAAGATTTTGAAACCACTTTTGCCGATAGCTCATGTGTTAGTTGTGGAGCTTGTGCCCAGGCTTGTCCCACTTCTGCCATAAGCGATATTTTTGAATCAAAAGCTGTGGTGGCTGACAAAAAAGTGCGCACCGTATGCACCTATTGTGGTGTTGGTTGCAACCTTGAAGTAGCCGTAACAGATAATAAAGTAAAGTCCATCCAGGCACCTTATGACGCTGCAGTTAACCAGGGGCATACCTGCTTGAAGGGAAGATATGCATTTTCCTTCTACAACCACCCGGATCGTTTGCGCACACCCATGATCAGGAAAAATGGTGAACTCCAGCCCGCTACCTGGGATGAAGCGTATGATTACATTGCGGATAAATTAAACGAAATCAAAGCAAATCATGGTCCCGATGCCATTGCTGCCATTTCATCTGCCAGGTGTACCAATGAGGAAAACTACCTTATGCAGAAATTTCTTCGCGCAGTCATCGGCACCAACAACATCGACTCGTGCGCCAGGGTATGTCACTCTCCTACAGCCCTCGGCATGCAAAGAGCCTTTGGCACAGGCGCCGCCACCAATTCAATCATCGATTTAAAATACACCGATGCCATCATGGTCATTGGTGCCAATCCTACCGATGCCCATCCGGTGACAGGTGCCAAGTTGAAACAGTTTGCCATGAAGGGCAAGACTACCATCGTAATCGATCCACGTCGCACCGAAATGGCAAGGTACGCAACCCATCATATACAACTCAAGCCGGGTACCAACGTTGCCCTGCTCAACATGATGTTGTATTACATCATTACAGAAGGCCTGGAAGACCAATCCTTCATAGAAAACAGAACCGAGGGTTACGATGAATTTAAACAACAAATTCTAAACCTCAGCATGGATGAGTTGGAGCAGGTTACAGGTGTAGAGAGGAATAAGGTAAAAGCAGCGGCAAGAGCATATGCCACTGCACCCAATGCCATGTCGTTCCACGGCTTAGGCGTTACCGAACACAGCCAGGGCACTTATACGGTGATGCTCATTTCCGATCTCGCCATGATCACCGGCAACATCGGCAGAAGAGGGGTAGGGGTCAATCCCCTGCGCGGTCAAAACAACGTACAGGGCGCAGCCGATATGGGTTGTCAACCCCACCAGGGAGCCGGGTACATGGATGCCTACGACCCTGAGATTAATAAAAAATATGCACTGCACTACAAGACCGAAATACCCACACGTAAGGGCTTAA
>CALMWS010000383.1 GCA_937870795.1 uncultured Bacteroidota bacterium
TCTCCCATGCCATTGATTCGGAAGTATTCTCGCAAATGGGCGGTGGCTTCAACGTCAAAATCATCCAGCGAAACCATGATATCGAATTTAATCCTGCGCATGGTATAGGCGAGTCCATTGATGAGGTCGGGCATATTCCAACTTCCTTCTTCGTCTTCTACCATGTAAAAAGTTTCTTCAATCGCATCCCAAGGCCAGGGCTCTTTGTCAAGTTTACTGGAAGTTATAAGATAAGCTGTATGCCCTTGTTCTTTGATTGCGGTAAGAAAATCAGCTCCTTTAAAATAGCGTGAAACACATAAGATGTTCATAAATCTTGATTTTATTCGATATCTAGAAAATACAAAATTTGGCGACTTGTGGATAAGAGCCTCATTTCATTCCAAAGATAAAAAAGAATTGAAATCTCCGTTGTCTTTGCAACAACTATTGCAATTTAAAATCAAAAGTTATGGTTCCGCATTGGGTTTCTACTTCGGCTGAAGAAAAGCGGTATTTGCTTGCCCCTTTTTCTGCAAGCCTTACAAGTTGCGCATCACTTGTGGTGCTGCCCTGCTGGGTAAATTTTGAACTTATGACTCGCCCATCTGCAGCTACACAAACCTTTACAACAACCCTACCGGTTTTTTGAGAAGTTTCAGAGACTGCGGGTATTTCTATTGCTTTTCTTCCTGTCAAACCACCTCCAACAATGCCATTACCCTTGCTAATTCCCGAGAGAGCTCCTTCACCATTGGGGTCATCTCCATTAGATGTTCCATTGTCATTGCCATTTTTGTTGCCAAAAAGGTCACCGTATTTTTTCTTATTCGAAATTACTACATCCGCATTTTGCTGGGTAGTGGCTCCAACAGTGCTGTTGTTGTTGTTAGGAGAAGACTGGCCATTGTTGGAAGGTTTGACTGGAGGGGCGCTTGTAGTTTTGGGAACAGCGGGCTTAGCTGTAGGTATGGAAGGCTTACTATCGGTTACTGTTTCTTCTGCCAGCGGTTTTTCTTCCAAGGGGATTTCCAAAGGCTCAAACACCACTTCTATGGTCTGGCTGTGGGGAATGTTTTTAAACCGTATGAACGAAAGCTGAATAAAAATAAAAAGTATGAGGATATGTAAGATCCCACTGACAATGATGCCTATATAATCTCTGTTTTCAAAACTTTCCATTTATTCAAATTGGGTTAAACCCAAAAATTAGTAATCGAGTATTCAAACTACTGAGGATCGCTCAACACGGCTCTGATCTCATACCTATAAGCAATGTCCAT
>CALMWS010000384.1 GCA_937870795.1 uncultured Bacteroidota bacterium
TATATATTTTACTCATGCCATTCTCTCCCTTTGAGATGTAATCATTGTATGCTTCCAGTGTTTCAAAATTTTGAGGAACCAACTTATTTCTTCTACTGGTGAAGTACAAGATTTGATTGTCGTTATCGAAAAAGGGACAGTACTCCATAAAAGCAGTATTGATCACAGAACCCATGTTTTCCGGACTCTTCCAAAGGCCATCTTTATCTTTTTTCGACAAATACAGGTCGCCGCTGCCAAAGCCACCTAAGGCATTGTATCGGGTAAAGATGATGTAAGATTCATCGGCAGCTACATAGGCATTGAACTCGTAACCTGATGTATTGATTAGCCCCTGCAACAGCTGTGGTTTTTCATATTGATTGCCATCCCATTTACAATAGTAGAGATCATCCTTGCCCAACCCCGATTTTGAATCTTTGGTAAAATACAGGTTCTTACTGGAGGTGATGACCGGATAGAATTCATCTTCATCGGTATTGACAAATGGGCCGGCGTTGACCGGTGCAGACCACCTGCTATCAGCATTCATGCGAGACACATACCAAATATCAAAATCACCGGCTTTTTGTGTGGTGCCATCTTTGGGTCTGTTGGATGAAAAATAAAGCCTGGTTCCATCGGCTGAGAGGAAGGGTTCCAGGTAAGAATAGCCATCGCAAAAAGGCAATAATTCAGGATTGCCCCATTGGCCGTTTTTTACACATACAATTTGTGATAGATCCTGGTTGGGGCTCTGAATGGTGAAATAAGCCTCACTTTGATCTTGCGATATGCAAAAATCACGTACATTTTGGAATTGATCCAAATGTGTTGAAAGCAGTTCTACGTTTTGAGCATTTAATTGTTGAATAAAGAGCAAGCAGGGAAGAAATAAGTATTTCATTCTAGTTGATAAGAATCTGATTAAACAAGGAATGGTTGACTTTTACCTATAATATTTAAGGAGTGCCAAGGGTCCAGATCAATGCTTTTCGTTTGGTAGCCCTAAAAATAGTTTGGTGTTCTTCTTTGGGTTCATCGGAGTAATTCCAGCTAAGATTTTGGGGTGAATTTTGGCTAAGCAACATCGATATACTTTTTGTATGGGGAAATATATCTTCTGCACTTGAGGAGGCAAACCAAAACTTTTTGGGGCTGGATGGAAATTTATTAAGATGCTCAGCGGCTGTTTTTACAAGATGGTGATCATTCCACCACAAAGATGGATCAAATGCAATGTAGTTGTCAAACATTTCAGGTTTTAAAAATAAGGTCTCAAC
>CALMWS010000385.1 GCA_937870795.1 uncultured Bacteroidota bacterium
ATTTTTCCTTCATTCTTTATTTAATACAAAACAAGAGTGCTTACTTTCCTTTCAATAAATGGTTAAAAAGACGGCCAAAAGACCTATTTATGGCGATTTTGGGGGTAGATGCTGTATCTTTGCGGCTTACCATCAACAAAACCATGCACGGAATTTACCAGGATTGGTCAGCAGCGCGCAGCAAAGGAGAAAAAAAATTTGTTGTGCTGATCGACCCCGACAAGTTGAGACTCCGGGAATTGGAGAAAGTGATCGATTTGGCCGTTATGGGCGGTGTAGACTACTTTTTCATAGGAGGCAGTCTGGTGGTCAACGACATGTTGGACTCAGTGCTGAAATCAATCCGTGAAAAATGCCCCATCCCTATGGTTTTGTTTCCGGGCAACAGCTTTCAATTGAGTTACCGGGCCGATGCCTTGCTCTTTTTGTCGCTGATCTCGGGCAGAAATGCAGAGTTGTTGATTGGAAAACATGTAGTAGCGGCTCCTTTCTTAAAGATGAGCCCATTGGAAATCATACCCACGGGCTATATGCTGATCGATGGTGGCATTCAAACTACTGTACAATACATGAGCAATACCACACCCATTCCCTCCAACAAAGAAGACATTGCCGTGTGTACAGCAATGGCCGGTGAAATGTTGGGTCTAAAGATGATGTACCTCGATGCAGGGAGTGGGGCTGCTAAACCAGTACCATCAGCCATGGTTGAAGCCGTATCGGGTGCCATCAACATACCGTTGATCGTGGGAGGTGGTATAAAAACACCTGAAAAAATAGCAGAAAACCTAAAAAGTGGGGCAGATATCATCGTTGTGGGTAATGCCATCGAAGGTCGCCCCGAATTAATAGTAGAAATGTCAGCTGCTTTCCGTGAATTTAAACCGACATCCTCGTCAGATGCGGTATAAAATCTAAATTTTACTACTTTTGCAAGAATTTTTTTTTGTATGGCAACGTTGATCCTGCTTTCTTTACTCATGCTTTTGCTTTCGGCCTTTTTTTCAGGGTCGGAGATCGCATTTGTATCGGCCAATAAGCTGGGAATCGAAGTACTCAAAAACAAGGGCCACATCAAGGGTAAACTCATTGCCGGCTTTTATGAAAAGCCCAAGGAATTTCTTTCCTCTATGCTGGTGGGCAACAACATCGTGCTGGTGTTGATTACCTTATTTATGTCGCAATTGATTGAACCGCTGCTTCTGCCTTACCTCAATGAGGGTAGTTTGGTGTTGCTGCTCACTGTGACCCTCTTCATCACGTTGGTAGTGTTGATTTTTGGTGAATTTTTGCCCAAGACCTTTTCTCAGCTCTATTCCAACGAATATTTGTATCGCTCCGCCTTTGTTATCAGGTTTTTCATGTGGTTGTTGTATGCCCCCACCTGGATTTTGACCGGCGTATCAAACTTCATTATACGTAAGATCCTAAATGTACCCGGATCAGAAACCGATACAGTTTTTTCTCGGATAGACCTCGAAGAATACATCAACGAAAATATATCCGAATCTGAAGATATTGACAAAGAAATCCTCACCAATGCCCTGAATTTGGGGCAGTTTAAGGTTAGAGACTGTATGATACCCCGCAACGAAATCATCTATGTTTACCGGACAGACACCATAGATGAGTTGGTAGCAACGTTTCGAACCCATAAAATATCCAGGATCATCGTAGTGGATGACGACATTGAAAATGTCGTAGGATATATACACCACCAAAAATTACTCTACCCTACTGATAAAATTGAAAAGCTCATCTCACCGGTGCAATTTGTACCGGATGCCATGGGGGTAAAGGACCTCATGCAAAAATTTATAAAGGAGCGCTTCAACATTGCCTGCGTGGTTGACGAATACGGGGGCATTGCCGGATTGATTACCCTGGAAGACATTCTGGAAGAAATCTTCGGAGAAATCGATGATGAACACGATGTAGAAGAAATGACAGAAGAAGTGATTTCAGAACACGAGTTTGTCTTTGCCGGGCGATTGGAAGTAGACTATCTCAACGAAAAGTACCCTGTTTTGGAATTGCCGGAGGGCGATTATCAGACCTTATCGGGTTTGATTGTCAAATCTGAAGAGACCATTCCGGAACAAGGGGCAGAAATTATTATTGGGCACAACAAATTTATTCTGGAGAGCGTTAGCGACACCAGGATAGAAAAAATAAGAGTGATTAGATTACATGGCGACAATGAGTAGAAAAACTAAGGGGTTAGTGGCGTTGTTTTTGTTGCTTTTTACCTTTTCCTTAAAAGCGCAGCAGGCTTCATGCAATAAGTTGGGTGCATGGCTCTGGTACCTGGAACTGACCAAATTCAAAGATTATGAATCGTTGGCAGATACCCTGCAAAATCTGGGTATTAAACGCATTTACATTAAGGTAGCCAATGGCAAGGTAGATACAGTTAA
>CALMWS010000386.1 GCA_937870795.1 uncultured Bacteroidota bacterium
AAATCCAACTTTCAACCTTCTTAAAATTAGTTGAAATGGGATTGGGTAAAACAGTAACAATAAATATAGCTTAGAAGGGTATCTCGAAGCCAGAAGGGAAGTTACATCGGTCATATCTGTAAATGGTGGCACATTAGTTGACCAAACCATTGCCTGGCTCTCTTTTTGAATATTATTTAGTGAAAAATGTTTAAGATTTTTTCCTGAATTTATACGGAATGGTATATCTACATTTGACCCTTCGACTCATGTTCGTCCCTGGTTTCCACGGTGAGGTTTTTTTAAATTCTTCTAGAATGTCTTCGGCTATATCCCAGCAATCTGATTTATGAATTTTCCAATCAACACACCTGCCATCCTCCAATATTATGAGGGTGATTACGGTAGTACATTTTTCATAATCTTCTGAAGCTTTAATTTGACGAATGGCATCGGTTATTTTAATGTTCATATTAAGAAATGTAGAATTGGGATGAGGCATATCGGAAATAATTTTATAAACAATCGGATCAACAAACGTAACCTTTTGATCGAGGTAATCGACATTAATAAGTTTAAATCTAAGAGGAACCTCAAATTTTTTTGAAGTTTTATCATCACAACTCAACCAAAAAGTACTGTCAGAGGTAAGCAATATCTTATATTCAATGATTTTAGAATCATGTATCATTTCATCTACAAAACTGATTTTATCATTTTTTCTTAGATATGCCCTTTTAACATAAGTGAGTTCATTGAGGTATTGACCCAAAGAATCATTTTTTATGCTATCAGTTGACATCAATTTCCCAAAAATCAGTGAATCCGCGTCATAAAATCTTACAAAAAACTCATTCTCATACCAATTGCTTTTCCCTCCATCCTGGATATAAATTCCGTTGGTCAATGTCTTTTGACTGATGGAATTGAAATGGCAGAAGAACAAGATAAAAAAGAAATAAACAGGTTTCATTGGAGGGTGGGTTTTGATAACAGAAATAAATATAAGATAAAATATCTATACAAGAGCCGTATTTTTTCCTGGTTCCAAATCCTCATTGTTCAAAGGCGACCCGCATAAAATGCTCCAAATTTTGGAAGCAGGGAAAATCACAAAGACCCGATTGTATAATTGCTAACAACCATCTGTGGAATGGATGGCCCTTCTGCAATATCAAAAGGAAGTACCAAGTTAAGGTACCTCCAACCAGCAGAAAGGGGTGCAGAATGAAAAATTGATATCTTCATCCCACTCATGAAAGATGGGGCTTATGGCTGTTAGGCTGGAATTTAAGGTAGATTTTGAAAAATCAATGTATAGATATTGTTTTATGCCGATGCCCCGGGTAAATTGTCGTAGATTGTAATAGAATGACTGATCAGTTTTGGAAATATGCTGCATCACCTCACCGGAAGTGATGGTTTGATCGTTTGCCGTATAGACAAAATCATCGCGGTGTGATTCCAAAGTGCATTTTTCCCGATGGGTGTCAATGAAGTTGAGTAGTAGGTCTTGGGGGCCAAGCTCAAAGGCCAACATATTGTAGAGTAAGCGGATGTAAACAACCGGTTGTTGGTTCAAAATATTTTGCGCCATTTCATTTTCCATGGGCAGGTAAAACATTTCAACTTCTTTTTGCTCCTTATCCACCCGGATAGGGGTCACCCCCAGCACCTTGTTTTTGAGTGTATGACCCGTAGCATCCACATACCATTGCTGGTGCAATTTCAGGTACTTTATCTCATCCGGCTCATACGATGCAATCCCATCACCCGTACAGGCATGGATACTTTTTCTCCAATAGGCCAGATCGATCAGTTCTTCCGGTGAAAGTTCACGTCCATTTAAAGCGGTTAATGCCCTAAGTTTCCTATCCTGGATTCTCTGATATAAAAAGACAATGATAGGGTTGTAACCCGTCATTTTCAACTGGCCAAAGTCCCATTTTACCTGACAGGATTTTTCATAAGCCAATGCACCGTTGAGCCGGGAACTATCAACAGCATGGAAGATGTCATTGCCCCAGTCCAGACGGTATCTAAAATGAGTATAAAAGGTAGATTGACCGCACAAATGGCCGGCAAAAGGGAGGAGAAGAAAGGATAGGGCTAAGATTTTGGGCATGATTGGTGAATAAGGGGGGGTGAAATGATTAAAACAGGATGAAGAGGTTTGTTATTGTGGAATGGGGATTGTGGGGATAGATTGTGGGAGGCTTTTTTACCTTCTTGGCCAATATGTACTGAATGACATAAACTTGACCAGTCCTTATGGATTGTTTGTGATTTGTATTTAAAATACGTTTCTAATGTCAATCACAAAATTAAAATTGGTAATGATGCCCGTGGGGCGCCAATGTCCAAATTTTATTTTGTGATAAAATTAAATATTTTGTTGGGATGCAAACATGAATTAAATAGATTATATTTACAGAGATTATAAAGTACTTAGCGTGAAAAAATTAGCCCTTACTTACCGGTTGCCAGCAATAATACATTTGATTAGTCCGCTGAATATTGATTTCTTTCTTGGATTTAGGCGTTTGTTAAACGTTTGTAAACGATTAAAGACGGAAGTGGTCAGGCGTGAATTAAACGGGTATAAATGTTTAGTTAAGGATAGTAATATTGACAATCTGGGATTTATGGATTTTGAAACAGTTGCGCCTATAGGGGAGTTGCAGGAATAAACAAGTTATCGGCAACCCTATGGCGACAGTGCAAACTTGAACCGACAGGAATAAATGAATAGACAGATGAAAATACTTTTAGCAAGCAACTCATTCAAAGAATGTGCGACAGCATCAGAAATTAACGATGCTGTTGAACAGGGTATCTTGCTATTTAAGACGTTGTTTGTTAGTCCTAACGAGAACATTGAAATTCAAAAAATTGAAATTTGCGATGGCGGGACTGGTTTCGCCTCAATTTTAGCGGATGCAACA
>CALMWS010000387.1 GCA_937870795.1 uncultured Bacteroidota bacterium
GGCATCAGGGAAAACAAATTGCCGGAGGCAATTCACATGGAACGGTTACATCAACTGCCCGAGGTAACGGGCGTTTACTATTTTTATGATCAATATGGTACCATTATCTATGTGGGTAAAAGTATCAACATTCGCTCCAGGATCCTGCAGCATTTCGGACAAGTCAATGCCAAACAGGAAAAACTTATGCGCCAGGTTTTTGATCTGGATTTCACGGTTACAGGGTCTGAACTCATTGCACTATTGCTGGAATCTGAAGAGATTAAGATTCATATGCCCGAGATTAATAAAGCCCAAAAAAAGAAGGAATACCCTTATGTAGTCAGTTATTCAACCGATGCTGAAGGCTACCTTGTTTTTCATTTGGAAGATGCCGAAAAGAAAAAGCACAAAGGCCAAATTCTAAGTTACCATACGAGTGCTTCATCTGTAAGATCGGTACTAGGATATATGCGCGAAGTTTACCTTTTGTGTGAAGAGAAAATTGATGGAGGGGCTATACGAAAGTGTATATACCATCAAATGGGGGAGTGTTATGGTGCCTGTGCAGGCATTGAAGACCCTGAAGTATATAATGAAAGGGCAGACCAGGCAAGGCAACATTTGACTAAGGTATTTGACAGTGATTTTGTACTTTTTACGGAAGGCAGGACCCCAGATGAGCAAGGGCTAGTATGGGTGGAAAATCAACAATATTATGGCTATGGTTATTTTGACAACAATATGGGTAACATGAATTTGGCCCAAATGAAAGCTTGCATTGAGCCCAGATTGTCGACTCCGGAAGCCAATGCAATCATTCAACATTTCTTAAAAGGAGGAAAGTATTTAAAATATTTACCTTTTGAGAGCGATAACCTTGAGGATTAAATCATACAAGGATATTTCATCTGGGCTGTGACAAAGCCATATTTTATGCTTTGGAGAAAATTGCTCCAACATTTTTGCAGTTGATGGGCCAATGGCTAAAAGATCGGCTCCCTCGGGCAGGGAATTTGAGCTTAGATAAGCTTCAGAGTTGAGAGGACTGGTAAAAATGTAAATGTCAGCCTTAGGCAATTGAGTTTCGGGCAAGATTTCATTTTGATAAATGATTAATTCATGATGGAGCTTATTTCCGGGATTTTGAAATCTTCTTTTGCTATTGGCCGCAGCCACAAAAAGGATGCTTTGTTCCCGGGTAACGAATTCAAAATTGGTTGAATCGTCCTGAGCATCTGAGCTCGCAATAAAATCAGCATTTTTGTCTATCAATCGTTTTATTAAGGCAGCCGATGCTTTGCCCATCACGCCTATTCTTTTTTTGGAAATTTTACTTTTCTGATCTTCATCCAACTGATCGAAAAAGCATTTGATGCCATTTTGAGAATAAAAAAATAACCACTCAGTGTCTATAAAAGATGATAAGGGCAAAGGTGTTATCACAAGACCGCTTTGATCAATCAGCCTGTGCCCCTGGTTTTCCAAATTCCTCAGAGGGGAAGAGACTTCTACAGATCTTGAAATAAATATGATCAATGCCCTGGCTTTAATCAAATAAATCTTCCAGTTGACCCGACTTCATCAATTTGATAAAGCATCGGGCGGCTGCTATCACATCAGCTCTGGCATTGTTGGCTGGAGTGTAGGCTGAGTTAAAACATGCCGCATGCAATTCAGAAAGTGTTGGCCATTTGTAACCACCGGTCTTAGATGGCAGCTTTGCATAGTAGGTTCCTTCCTGCATCAGGCAATATCGTTCTTTTTTAAACATGAGAATATCAACTCCTTTTCTGATGAATTCAGCTGCCAATACATTCTCATTGAAGTTGAGGTTGTGACTAAAAATGTATTCACATTTTTTTACAGATTCATTGAATTCTTCCAGAATGCCGGTGAGGGGTACTGCTTTATTTAGTACATCCTCTTCATCAATTTTTGATTTTTTTCTAATTTCATCGTTCAGGGCGAAACCCTCAGGCTGCACAATCCGATCAAAATCGCCGATGGGTTTGAGTTGGGCATCCAGTAAGATCCAGGAAATGTGGATAAGCCTAGGCCAGTTAAATGTATCGCTGAAAGGCGCTTTGTAACTGGAAGGATTTCCATTGGCAGAACAATCGAAAATAAGATACATAAACTTAGGATTTCTTTAGTTCACTTAGCACTAATTCTGCAAGCCCAAAGGTGGTAGACTGTGATTGCCTGACACGGATCAGGGCTTGGTCAATGCCAGGCGACCATGCTGCATGGATGTGGAAATTTCCGTTTACATCTTTGTAACAATAAATGCCCAGTGGTACCTGGCACCCTCCATCCATTGCTTTCAGAATTGCTCTTTCAACATTGGTGCAATCGGCTACTTCTTTTTGATGAATAAGCACCAGTTTTTTTCTTAGATCAATATCACTTTCACGGCATTGATATGCCAATACGCCTTGAGCAGGTGCCGGTACAAATTCGGCCGGGTGCAGATCCACGATGTGAAGGTCTGATAGGTCCAGGTTGAGTCTTAGTAAGCCCGCTTTGGCCAGGATTATGGCATCGTAATTGCCTTCCCTTAACTTTCGTATTCGGGTAGGTACATTGCCGCGAAGGTCGGACGTGCTTATATCATTTCTCAAATCCATCATCTGCGCCTTTCTCCTTACGGAAGAAGTACCAACCACAGCATTTGGTTTTAGTTTAAGGGGTTTTGTATCATCCCAACCCATTTGAGAAATCAACAAACAATCTCTTGGGTCTTCCCTGTATGAAACACCTCCCAAACAAAGTCCAGCCGGAGAAGTAGTGGGCAGATCTTTCATGGAATGAATGGCCAAATCTATGGTTTGATTGAGCAGAGCGTCTTCCAATTCTTTTGTAAAAAAACCTTTGCCTTCAATTTTGTCAAAGCTAACATCCAGAATTTTGTCACCTTTGGTGTGAATGATTTCAATTTCGGCCTCTGTTTGGCAAATCTCTTTCAATTGATTTTTTACAAAATTGGCCTGCCACAAAGCCAAATCGCTGCCCCGCGAACCAATGATAATTTTTTTCTTGTCCAATTCCATATTGAGTACAAAGGTAAGCAACGCAGTTGTTTAAGCCAAATGGATGAAATTTCAGAACAAAATTTTAATTGAAGAATAAAAATGAGGGTTATAGCAAAATAAAAAATAGATTATTTGTAAATATTCGATATATTATATTAAAGTAATCTCGCCAAATCCTAGGTATTGGGAGGTAAATCTCAAATACAAATAATGATAACTAGCTGTAACTGATTTTAGACTAAGTGCCTGAAAATTGCCTGCCAACGAAGGTTGTTTTAACGTAATTAATCGCTTTTATTGTGTTATTTTTGCAATTCCAATGATTACAACCTCACAAATTAGTCAAATACTTCAAGGGGAGCTTAAGGGTGATCCCAATATAGTTATTTCAGGACCTTCCCGGATTGAGGAGGGAAGTGAAGGAACCATTTCTTTTCTTGCCAACCCCAAGTATGAGTCATTTATTTATGAAACTGAGGCTTCAGCAGTGGTTGTAAGTAAGGACTTTACGCCCAGTCAACCGATCAAAGCAACATTGATTGTGGTGGATGATGTTTATCAATCATTAGGTAAACTGTTAGGTTTGTACAATCACCAGGCAGAAGTAAAGCCGGGTATAGCAGACAGCGCTGTGGTGGCACAAACAGCCAAGCTCGGGAATAATGTAGGGATAGACCATCAGTCTGTGATTGGAGAAAACTGTGAAATTGGGGAAGGAAGTTTAATTTTTCCTCACGTTTTTTTGGGAAACGGTGTAGTGGTAGGTAAAAACTGTAAGATATATTCAGGTGTAAAAATATATCACCAATGCAGAATTGGTAACAACGTGGTGATTCATGCCAATACAGTTATTGGATCTGATGGATTTGGCTTTAGCAAGGATGAAAATGGAGAATATAAAAAAATACCGCAAAATGGCAATGTAGTCATTGAAGATGATGTAGAAATTGGCAGCAATACAGTAATTGACAGGGCGTCAATTGGGAGTACCATTATTCGAAAAGGTGTAAAATTGGACAATCTTATCCAGATTGGACACAATGTAGAGATTGGCGAAAATACGGTCATTGCTGCCCAGGTTGGCATTGCTGGAAGTACCAAGGTAGGCAAAAATTGTATTATTGGAGGTCAGGTAGGTTTGGCAGGGCATATACAAATTGCCGATGGAACAATGATTCAAGCCAAATCAGGTTTATCGTCTTCGGTAAAAGATGAAAATTCAAAGCTATACGGATATCCTGCACTGGAATATGGGCATTATCTAAAATCTTACGCCTATTTCAAGAAACTTCCTGAGATGGCTGAAAAACTAAGATTATTAGAAAAAACCATTGAAAATTTAACAAAATAAAATGGGTAAAAAGATATTGGCTTCCACTGCCACCTTAAAGGGAAAAGGGCTGCATACAGGAAGAGAAATTGAAGTAAAATTAGTGCCGGTTGATGGCAATCACGGCATTAAATTTAAACGTGTCGACATAGAACCCCCTGTAATCATTCCGGCGGATGCCAATTATGTGATTGCTACCAACAGAAGCACAACTGTAGGTAGCGGGGAAATCAGTATTACTACAATTGAACATTTGTTGGCAGCTTTGGCGGGGTTGGATGTAGATAATGTACTGATTGAAGTAGATGGTCCGGAAATCCCCATATTAGATGGTAGCGCAAAGCCCTTTGTACAAGCCATTAAGGCCGCAGGTTTGAAGCAGGCTGAAGAAGATGGGAGAGAAATATTTGTAATTGAAGAACCCATAGTTTTGAAGGATGAGGCAACCGGTGCGGAGTTGATCGCCATACCGTCAGACAAATACGAATTAAACGTCATCATAGATTTTGCAAATTCGACAGTTGAGGAACAAACTGCTATTTTTAATTATGGTGAAGATTTCGAAAAAGAAATATCAGCATGCAGGACCTTTGTATTTACCAATGAACTCAGCTTATTGTTCGACAATGGCCTGATTAAAGGCGGGGATCTTGACAATGCAATCGTTTTGGCAGAACCAGGTTTGACGCAAGAAAAACTGGATGAATTGGCTGAAAAATTTCATCTGGGTAAAAGAAAGCTTGGAGAAGACAAGGTATTGAATGACAATAAGTTGTTTTTCCCAAATGAACTTGCAAGGCACAAATTGTTGGATCTCATTGGGGATCTCAGTCTGGTTGGCAGGCCGATACAGGGTAAAATCATAGCTGTAAAACCAGGGCACAAAATCAATACTGAATTTGCCCGACTCCTCAAGAAGAAACTGGCTGAACAGAAGAAATTGAAAGGAAAACCCAGCTATGATCCTGATAAAGCGCCTCTGCTGGATGTGGAAGGAGTCAAACGCATGTTGCCCCACAGATACCCATTTTTGATGGTCGACAAAATAATTGAGAAGTCTGAAAGCCACGTTGTGGGTGTTAAAAACGTTACTTACAACGAGCAGCTTTTTCAGGGGCATTTTCCGGGTAACCCGGTATTTCCCGGAGTATTGCAAATGGAGGCGCTGGCACAAACTGGGGGGATTTTGGCATTATCAACCGTCGAGGATCCTCATTTGTGGGACACATACTTTATTAAAATGGAAAACGTTAAGTTTAAGAATAAAGTAGTTCCCGGCGACACATTGTTGCTCAAAATGGAGTTGTTGTCTCCTATTCGACGAGGAATTGTGCACATGCAGGGTACTGCTTATGTTGGCAATAAAATTGTGAGTGAAGGTGAGTTGACAGCCCAAATAGTGAAGAGACAAGAATAAACCGACTTGCCGGATAAAACAAAGTGAATGGAAATAATCAACAAACTCTGCGAGATAGATCCCAATGCAAGGATTGCAGATAATGTGGAAGTAGGCAGTTTTACAGTCATCTCCGGAGATGTAGAAATAGGAGAGGGCACATGGATTGGTCCCAATGTAACCATTTTTGATGGTGCCAGGATTGGTAAAAATTGCAAAATTCACCCGGGAGCGGTGATTGCAGGCATTCCGCAGGATTTAAAATTTAAGGGTGAATACTCTACCGCGGAAATTGGTGATAACACAACCATCAGAGAATGTGTGACCATCAACAGGGGCACCGTTGACAGAGAAAAAACAGCGGTTGGATCCAACAGCTTGATTATGGCTTATGTTCATCTTGGCCACGATTGTATTGTAGGTAACCACTGTATCATTAGCAATGCTGTACAAATGGCAGGACATGTTGAAATGGACGACTTTGCCATTCTGGGAGGATCGTGTGCGGTGCAGCAGTTTGTGCACATTGGCTCCCATACTTATATCGGTGGGGGGTCGCTGGTGAGGAAAAATGTACCACCCTACATTAAAGCCGCAAGGGAGCCTTTGTCTTATGCCGGGGTCAATAGTACAGGCTTACAAAGGCGAGGTTACACCCAGGAAGAAATCAATCAAATTACCGATATTTACAGATATCTTTTTGTGAAAGGCTTTAATATTTCCAAAGCCCTTGAGACCATTCAGGCGGAGTTGCCAGATAGCAAATTCAAAACTGAAATCATAGAATTTGTTCAAAACTCGCCTACCGGGATTATCAGAGAGTTCAGACAAATCGATAAATAAGAGGACATGGAAATCATTGCCGGTAATTTGTCGAAATCATATGCCGGAATTGACATCATAAAAAAATTTTCGCATCATTTTGAGCGGGCGAGTATAACCGGGATAGCGGGTCCCAATGGATCAGGAAAAAGTACATTACTTAAAATGTTGTGTGGCTACCTTACCCCCGGAGCCGGGAGTATTGAATATCAAAAAAATGGACTCTTTATAGCGAGAAATGATATTTTTAAATACATTACTTTGGCTGCACCCTATTCGTCGGTAATTAAAGACTTTACTTTGTTAGAAAACTGGCAGTTATTAAATCAGTTTAAAGGATGTAGGGAAAAATTGAGTTACCGTGAATTACTTGACTTGTTGGAATGGAAAAACCCGGGAGAAAAAAGACTAGCTCAATACAGCAGTGGAATGGTGCAAAAGGTAAATTTACTTTTTGCGATGGTAGGACAATCTGATATTTTGGTGTTAGATGAACCTACGTCTTATCTCGATACGATTAATAAGGGGTGGTATCACCAGATGGCACAAAAGTATTTTACCGAAAGGACTGTGATCATTGCCTCCAATGAAGAAAGTGATTTTTCTGAGGCAGGAAAGATAATCCGCCTGTGAGCCCTTTATAATTGGGTAAAAATTAAGATATTTGCAAAAAATGTAATATGAGTTCTCCTAAAAAAAGGGTTGCCATCTTATTTGGTGGTCGTTCAACAGAACACCAGATTTCTCTTTTATCAGCTAAAAATGTGATAGGAGCGCTGGATTTAGAAAAGTTTGAACCCGTTTTAATAGGAATAGATAAAAAGGGAAGATGGCACCTCAATGAGGGGGCTTTGTCGCTGATGAATGCCGACGACCCTAATAAAATTGCCATGGTAGAGCATGAAAATGTTGTATTACTTTCTCAAAATACCAATGAGCACAAGTTGGTAAAGAGTAAAGGATGGGAAGAGGCGGGTAAAATTGATGTTATATTTCCCGTTTTACATGGCACGTATGGAGAGGATGGTTCGGTGCAGGGCTTTGCCAAATTGGCTAATATTCCCTGTGTTGGGTGTGGTATTTTGGGATCAGCCATCGGCATGGATAAAGATGTAACCAAAAGGTTGTTGAGAGATGCCGGTATACCGGTAGCGGATTTTGTAACCTTGCGTAAAAATTACAACGATCACCTCGGCTATGCTGAAATATCAGAAAAATTGGGCAGAGAATTGTTCATTAAACCAGCCAATTTGGGGTCGTCGGTTGGAGTAAGTTTTGCTGACAACGAAACATCATTCAATAAGGCCGTTCAAAATGCATTTCTTTATGATCCCAAAGTAGTTGTGGAAGAAAAACTCAAGGGAAGAGAAGTTGAGTGTGCCGTATTAGGCAATATGTTTCCTGAAGCCTCAGCCGTAGGGGAGGTGATACCAAAATCATCGTTTTATACTTTTGAAAACAAATACATTGATGAGGGAGGAGCTGTTTTGGACATTCCCGCCAAGCTCAACGAGGAAGAGATTGAAAGGATACAGAAACTGGCAGTAGACACCTATCGTTTGCTGGAATGTGAGGGTATGACACGTGTAGATATGTTTTTAACCCCGGAAGGAAAATTGTACATCAATGAGGTCAATACCATCCCCGGGTTTACCCAAATATCAATGTACCCCAAGCTTTGGGAAATTTCGGGTTTGGCTTATACTGATTTAATTACAAAACTTATTGAATTGGCCATTGAAAGCAATGATAACAGAAATGCATTGGTTCAGGCTGATTCCATCTAAATAATTTAAACACATGAATGTTTTTAAATTTGGAGGAGCATCTGTCAAAGATGCTACCGGAATAAGAAATGTTTGCAACATTATGCAATATTTCACCGGAGATAAAATTGCTGTGGTTGTTTCTGCAACTGGAAAAACCACCAACGCTCTGGAAGAAGTGGTTAAGTCTTATTTTGCACGTGATGGTCAGGCCCAACAAAAGCTGGATCTGGTCAAGGAAAACCATGCCTCGATTGTAGACACATTACAATTGGCAGGTAAGGATGTAGAAAAAGACATCAATGATTTATTTGTAGAAATCGACTGGATATTGGAGGAGTCACCACATGATGCTTATGACTACATATACGATCAGGTTGTTTCTATCGGTGAGTTGGTATCTAGCAGAATCTTATATCATGCCATGGTAGCCGCTGGTATTAAGGCAGCCTGGCTTGACATAAGAGGAGTATTGTACACAGATGAAATTCATAGGGAGGCAAAGGTCATTTGGCAATTGTCTACTGAAAAGATAGCCCACGCCATGTCAGATTTGATGAAAACTTGCGATGTAGTAGTGACGCAGGGTTTTATTGGTTCTACGCAGGAAAACCACACTACCACATTGGGCAGAGAAGGATCTGATTATACTGCGGCTATATTGAGTTATTGTTGTCAAGCCAAAGCGATGCATATATGGAAAGACGTTCCGGGGGTACTAACAGCAGATCCACGTAAGTTTAACCATGTCACTAAAATTGAGAAGCTATCCTATAAGGAGGCAATAGAAATGACCTATTATGGTGCAAAGGTCATTCACCCGAAGACCATCAAACCACTGCAAAACAAAAATATACCTCTTTATGTAAGACCCTTTGATGATCCTTCTTCAACGGGGACCAAAATATCGTCAGAGGGAGAGGTTTATTATCCACCCATTGTAGTAGTTGAAGAGGATCAGGCATTGATTTCCATTTCCGTTAAAGACTTTTCATTTGTTGCAGAACAACATTTGAGCAATATATTTGGAATTCTATCAGACTTAAGGATCAAAGTGAATATGATGCGCAATACAGCGATTTCATTTACATTGTGTGTCAACAATCATGCAGAAAAACTTAAGTTGTTTGCTGATAAACTGGCAGACGAATTTGTGGTAAGCTTTGATGTAGGCATGGAAATGATTACCATCAGGCACTTTACCAAAGAGGTAATTCAGGAAATGAAAAGATCAAAGATTACCATGTTTGAAGACAGGTTACAGGATACCATTCAATTGGTAGTGAAAGAAATTCCATTGATTACCCGAAAGACGGATCAGGAATAAGGTCGTTAGTCGTTGGTAATTTCCAACATTTCCAGCGACTCAGTTTCCTCTTCCGTAATAAAATTTTTGACCAAAGTAGCCCCCTGGAATGAAAGCCATGAGAAGAAAGGAGCTATAAATATATCAATGGAATAGTGGACGTGTTGTTTCATCAGCAAAAAGCCAAGCAGGAGGCCTCCAGCAAGGAGTACGTTTTTCACCCAACTTTTCTGCACTAAAAAATAAAGTAAAAAGACAGCAGCAGTGTGGCCTGAGAAAAACAAGTCTTTTAACAAAACTTGTTGGTTGTAAAAGGTATTTTTCAGAAACATATCTTCCAATGGAATGATGCCAATAGGTGGCTCCAGTGGTACTGAAAAAAGTGTAAATGCTCTGAATGCAATTAGAAAACAAATGGATATGTTGGTTGTAAGCATGCTGATCCTGGTCCTGAGCGCCCAGGAGAGACCAAAGATGACAAGGCCATAGGTAAGAAGAAAAATCTCCACATTGTGGTTGGATGGACCTAACATACTTAAAATGGGATCATTGATTAAGATCCCGCTTCTGGTTTCATTAAATTTTAAGAATCTGGCAAAGAGAAAGAATACAAAAAAAACAGAAAGGAATGAGGTAATGAGCAGTGTAGGACTTACCCGTTCACCGCAAGTAATTTTCATTTGCATTTTTATTCTCTCCATTTTTTTTGTATTCCCTTAAACCAAAGCCAATTAGGCTCCTTTTTGCAATTCTTCTTTTATCTTCTTCTTGCCCTTTGTTTTCGCAGCCAACTGCAATGCATTGTAGAGGTTTATGGTTCCTCCACTGACACTGAGTTCTGAAAAAGCAACTTTTTCTGCCCCTTTGGTACCTGGCTTTTTAACCACATCTCCAATGGGTTTGACAGATTTCATCAGCACTTCTTTCACTTGTTCTGCTGTCAATGCAGGGTAGTAAGAACGGATTACTGCGGCTACCCCCGCTGCAGCGGGTGCTGCCATTGAAGTGCCTTGCAGATATTGGTATTGATCGTTGGGTGTGGTTGCATAAATCTGCACACCTGGCGAGAAAAGGTCTACATTTTCTTTTCCGTAATTGCTAAACCCTGCTACCATATCTTCACCGGGTTTAAACGACAGTGCGCCTACTTCCAACCAGTTGTCTGCATGGCATTTTTTCTTGAAAATGAATCCATGTTTGCCGATAAAGTCATTGGGAAAATTGTCAGTTTTGTCATTGTTCTGGCCTGAATTACCCGCAGCATGCACCAACAAAACATCGTGTTTGGCTGCATATTTTACAGCCTCGTCTACTGCTTTTTTATCCCATGAGTATCCTTTGCCAAAACTCATATTGATGATGGTTGCACCATTGTCAACAGCATATCTGATTGCATTTGCCACATCTTTGTCTCTTTCGTCACCATCTGGTACAGCTCTTACTGACATCAATTTCACATTGCGGGCAATACCATCGCTACCGATTTCATTTCCTACTACCGCGCCAACTATTCCAGCTACGTGGGTACCATGTAAAGCATCTGGACCTTCAACGTCATTGTTGCCATAAAACCTTTCATTTGAATCTGCATAGTTGTCTTTCACGATCAACTTTCTGGAATCATAGTCAGGATTATAAGCATAGTCGAGCTTGTTTTGAGAATCTGTTTTCTCATCATTCAGAATCGAAATCAAGGACTCCTTCAATTGTGAAACATTAGTGATCTCATCGGATTGTTTCAAAATTTGTTTTGCAACATTGACTGCCATAGCAATTTCCGGGGTTTCATTTAAATTCAAGCCCTTATATGGGTCGTCACTTAACAATACTCTTACTTCGTTTTTTCTTTCTCCCAACGCAAATTCGATAGAATTCATCCCTTTTAATACCTGGCTTTCAAAGGCAGAAATTTGTTCCAGATCACTTTTTGCTTTTTCTCTTTCTGCTTCCACTTTGGATTTATAAGTTAGAAATTGATCGTATTCCGCTTTTTGAGATTTACTCAATTTCTCAGGGTCAGCATTTTCATACTTATATTTCATTGCTGCATACAATCTGGTCACTTCGTAGGTTTCAGGACCAACATTTTTTCCGTTGGGTCCTCCAATGAAGTTCCAACCATGGATGTCGTCTATATAGCCGTTTTTATCATCATCAATACCATTGCCAGCTATTTCTCCCGGATTCTTCCAAATATTGGCTTTTAAGTCTTCATGTTCAATATCGATTCCAGAATCGATGATTGCCACAACTACAGGTTTACCAATTTTCTCCTTGATAATTTCTTTGTAAGCTTTGGTCGCGGATGTACCATTGTAACCTTCGGAGGCATCTAAATGGTACCAATTTTTAGGTGCGGTTTGTGCATTGCCAAATAAAAAAGTGAAAAGCAAGCAAGCTGAAAACAAAAATGACTTCATAAACAATGATTTAGGGCGCAAATCTATACCTATTTTGCCATACTTCAAACCGGTATTCTGCTTACGAAGCTTTCTTATCGACAGAAGCCCCAAAAAACACATGGAGAGGGGTAATAATTGTGTTAGAAATTATTTGATTTTCAGGCATTAAACGTAAAATTCAAGACAATTTCAATAGTTAAACTTCAATTGTTTTGATCTGTTAATTTTTATTTAAAAATTAGCATCAGAAATAGGGTTTTGTCTGGCTTTTAAGTTAACAAATCAGGGATAAATGTATTTTTTCAATAAATTATGCATTAAAAAAATTTTACATTTGAATATTCTGTTATATATTTGCACTTTATAACCAATACTTTGTCATGAAATCGTTGTTTTTAGCGGTCATCATTTTACTCCCACTGATGCATAATGCACAGGGAATTCAATTGGGATTTGGTGTGGGTAAATCGGTTTATTGGGGTGATCTGAATGCACCTGAATTTTCAAGTAATCTCAACAATAATGGAGGTACAGCCATTCAAGTGTTTGGAAAATACAATTACAAAGGAAGATTTGGCATTAAGGCAGGTGTTTTGCTTGGTAAATTGAAAGGGGATGACGCAAATTCCAGTCAGCAATGGCAAAGAGAGCGTAATCTTAATTTTAAATCCAATCTAGCTGAAATCAGCCTTACCGGTGAATATTATTTTTTTGGCTTTCAACCCTATGGCGGAGAACAGGTTTTTAGCCCCTATGTAACCGCGGGTTTGGCCGGTTTTTATTTTAATCCAATGACTGAATTTGAAGGTAATACGTACGAATTGCAACCGCTGGGAACCGAAGGACAGGGATCCGGTAAGTATGGCAAAAAATACAATAAGTATGCATTTTCCCTTCCATTTGGTGCCGGAGCTATCATCAAAGCTGGTAGAAACTTTGATATAGGACTCGAAATTTTAGCACGTCGCACATTTACTGATTACATAGATGACATCAGTTCCAACTACGTCAATTATTATGAATTGATGCAGTTAAACGGTGAATTAGCCGCAAGATTGAGTGACAGAACCCCTGAGTATTTAAACCAGAGAGAGCCCATGGAAAGAAATACGGGGAGTCAACGAGGCGGTGCAGGAGTACAGGACTGGTATTTTACTGCCATGGTAAATCTGAGTTTTAACATCAGCGATAGTGACAATTTATTCCGCAGAAAATCTCAGTACAAATCGTATTGTCCTAAGTTTTAATAGTAAGTCCAGTCGCTGTAAAATAATCAGTTCATTCTGACATCTCTTTTATAATTTTACTGCTGATATGGTAAAAAGCAATGCTTTGGAATTCAGCAATGAGACGGCAATTTCTATTTTAAAAAAATACTGGGGTTACACTTCATTCAGGCCGCCTCAGGATAAAATTATAGCCAGTATTTTATCCGGCAAAGATACATTTGCCCTATTGCCAACGGGTGGAGGCAAGTCTATCTGTTACCAATTACCTGCTTTGCTGTCTGAAGGAAAGGTGCTCGTAATTTCACCTTTGGTTTCCCTTATGCTCGACCAGGTCAAGTCATTGGAAAAAAGAGGAATCAAGGCAAAAGCAATTCACAGTGGCTTATCTTCAGATGAGGTCGACATAATATTGGATAATTTTGTGCATGGTCCATTAAAACTGTTGTACATCTCACCTGAGCGGATAGCCTCTGAGGTTTTTCAGGTGCGGTTTTACATGGCCAGAATAGCTTTTATAGCAGTAGATGAAGCGCATTGTATCTCTCAGTGGGGACATGATTTCAGGCCCAGTTATTTACAAATCAGTTTATTGAGAGAATTGAAACCGGAAGTGCCTGTACTGGCATTGACGGCCACAGCAACGCCCGCAATCGTTGAAGATATAGCCTCGCAATTGTTTTTAAAAGAGCCCATGTTCTTTCAAAATAGTTTTTCCAGGGATAACATTTCATTTTCTGTGATGAAAACTGATGATAAAAACGGGGAGTTGCTGAGAATACTATTGAAAATGAAGGGCACAGCCATCGTTTACAATAGATCCAGAAGTGGTTGTGCCAAAATTTCGGCATTGCTTAAAGAAAACAACATTTCATCTACCATCTACCATGCCGGCTTACATCATGAAGTAAGAGAAGAGAATCAAAAAAAATGGATGGATGGTAAAGTTAGAGTAATGGTAGCCACTAACGCATTTGGCATGGGCATAGATAAGTCTGATGTAAGGTGCGTAATCCATGTGGATGTACCTTCGGGGATCGAAGATTATTATCAGGAAGCCGGCCGGGCTGGTCGCGATGGGCTAAAGTCTTTTGCCATTGCACTTATCAATGCTTCCGACATCATGGAAGCTCAAAAGTTATTTGAAATCAATTTCCCTGGCCTGGATGAAATTAATAGCATATACTTGCGACTTTGTCAGTTTTTGGGGATTGCTACTTGCAGTGGGGCTGGTCGTTCGTTTTTTTTAGACACAGATGAATTTTCACAAAAACACAAAATAAGCCAGCAAAAACTAAACGCTGTTCTCAAGATTTTGGAAAAGCAAGGTTGGCTCACCTATTCTGATGCAATTAAAAGTCCAACTCGTTTAATGGTCACGGGTAGACCTCAGGATTTATTGGGACATTACCCCGAAAAAGATTTGAGGGGTTTGTTACTGACCCAATTACTTCGAATGTATGAGGGATTGACTTTGGAGCATGGTGTGATAAGTATTTCAAGAATAGCCAAATCTTTGGATACCGATTCAAGCAGGATAGGGTTTTTGCTTAAGGTTCTTCATCAGGAAGGTATGATTGATTATCAGCCAAGTCAGGAATTCCCTGAAATAGTGATGCTTTTGGATCGACCGATGGACAACGATTTTAAGTTGGATGAAAATGCCTATAAGACGCTTAAGCACAGTGCATCAAAAAGATTGATGGCAATGCAAACGTATTTTTTAGCCCCCAATTGCAGACAGCAAATGTTGTTGGAATATTTTGGAGAAAAAGCTTCTGCGTGTGGAGTATGCGATATATGCCTTGGCAGCCAGGAAATTGAATATTCCGTTGATGATAAGAGACAACTTATGATTTTCCTTCAAAAAACCATGCCAGGTACCAAAGTTGGGCAAGTGCTTTCTTATTGGCCCTATAACAAAAGAAAAAGATTGGGACACTGCATAGAAGACCTGGCACAGGAGGGCTTTTTGGATATCGATGCGGCAGGTAGACTTTACTTTAAAAAAATATAAGGTGAAAGGTCAGACAATCGCCATATTGATGACATCAGATTTTATGTTTGATCAACGGATGCAAAGAATAGTTGACACATTGGGTGTACGCTACTCAATTTTGATTTACCACCGCGGTAAGAATGGTTTTGTGCAGGAGAATTTGCAAGTGAAATCTATGAATTGTGCTTTTATAAAAGGATGGATGTTTTACCTTGAATTCAATGTTCGGTTATTGTTGACCATGATGACTCAAAAATTGGATATAATTTACTGTGTAGATGCAGATACCTTATTGGCAGGAGGAGTGGTATGTAAGCTCCGAAATAAAATATTGGTTTATGATAGTCATGAGTGGTTTACCGAAGTACCCGAATTGAAGGGACGGAATTGGGTAAAAAAAATCTGGTCTTTCATAGAAGATACTTTTGTTCCGCTAGCCCAGATCAGAATCACCGTCAATGAAAGTCTTGCTTCCATTTTTACACAAAAATGGGGTAAAGAATTTGTAGCCATTCGAAATGTACCAAAAAACAAAAGTAAGGCAGTTCCAATAAACAAGGAGCCGATATTGGTTTATCAGGGGGCTGTGAATGCAGGCAGAGGATTGGAATGTGCCATTCAGACACTTGAGTTTTTGCCTTATTACAGATTAGTGATAATCGGAAATGGTGATATTTTGGAGGATTTGAAAAAAGAGGCTTCAAGCATGCCATGGAAAGAAAGAATTATTTTCATTGACAAAATGATTCCGGAGAAGCTTGGCCAATTCACTGCAACTGCAAGGTATGGTTTAAATTTATTGGATGCATCCAGTTTAAGTTACCATTATTCTTTAGCCAATAAGTTTTTTGATTACTTGCAAGCAGGTATCCCTTCGATCAATATGGATTTACCAGAATATTCCAGGATAATCCAAAATGAGAAAGTAGGATTGTTGTTATCCTCACTTGATGCCAAGCAACTTGCTTCATTGATTGAAGACAATGACAACGGCTTTGCTTATCAAAAAATGAAAGATAATTGTTTGATTGTCAGTGATAAATACATATGGGAGTCAGAAGCTCCAAAACTTTTAAAGTTGTTTGAAGGTTTAAATAAGTGAAGCGACAAGTATGAGTGGAGAAAAAGAGGGTAGCAAAAAGTTAACCCGTGAAAAATTAGCAGCCGGATTATATGTATTCAAATATATCAAGCCATACAAATGGTACTTTATATGGGGTATGTTGGCTTTGGTTGCCGGCAGTTTGATATTTATGGTATTTCCGGGAGCTGCCGGAGAGATGGCAAACGTAGCTATAGGCAAAGATACCTATCACCTGGGTTTAAGCATAGAAGACTATGGCTGGCTGTTTCTGATAATCCTAATCTTACAGGGAGTCTTATCGTACATTAGGACCGTATTTTTTGCCATTGTATCAGAAAAAGGAATGGCAGATTTGAGGAAAGATTTATTTGATAATATCATCACACAAAGCATTGCTTTTTATGAAGAGAGAAGGGTGGGAGAGTTGACCAGCAGGATAACTACGGATGTTGAGCAACTGCAATCTGTATTTTCCATAACATTGGCTGAGTTATTGCGGCAGGTAGTGGTTTTAATATCCGGTATCGCCATCATTGCCTACTTAACGCCTGGTCTCTCACTACTTATGCTCTTGACATTTCCTGTAATAGTTGTTATAGCAATGGTTTTTGGAAAATACATTCGCAAACTATCCAAAAACAGGCAAGACCATTTAGCTGAAACCAATACCATAGTTGAAGAATGCCTTCAGTCATTTTATGTAGTTAAGTCGTACGCCAATGAGTGGTATGAATCCTTGAGGTATCGAAAGAGTATTGACAGCGTAGTAGGTATTTCATTGTCTTTTGCCAAGATCAGAGGCTTGTTTTTTATTTTTATCATTACCGTATTGTTTGGCGGCATGTTTTTCATCTTATGGAGAGGTGCCATCATGGTGCAGAATGGTGAAATGGAGGCAGGAGATTTATTTTCGTTTATCATATATACAGCCATCCTGGGAGGTGCCATTGCAAGTTTTGGAAATTTGTATACATCCGTATTGCAGGCGCTGGGTGCAACGGAAAGGATCAGGGAAATTCTTATGAGCAATACAGAGGTCAAAATTGCTGATGGTGAAAAAGCAAGGACTTCTGCTCCAATAGGAGGCAAAATACAATACAGTCAAGTAGGGTTTGCCTATCCGTCAAGGCAGGATTTACCTGTATTGAAGGGTATTGATCTTGATGTAGAAAAAGGCCAAAAAATTGCATTGGTTGGTCAAAGTGGAAGTGGAAAATCAACCATTGTGCAGCTATTGATGAGGTTTTATACCCCAGGTAGTGGAAGTATTACCATTGATGAGGTGCCCATTGATCAATATAATATTTCTGATTTGCGACATCAGATAGGAATTGTTCCTCAGGATGTAATTTTATTTGGGGGCAGCATCAGGGAAAATATACTATATGGCAAGCCCAGCGCGACAGAACAAGAACTTATATCTGCAGCAGAACAGGCAAATGCACTTGAATTTATTCAGCAATTTCCAGAAGGTTTTGATACCATTGTAGGAGAGCGTGGGATTAAGTTATCGGGTGGCCAAAGACAGAGAATCGCCATAGCAAGGGCAATCCTAAAGAACCCATCCATCCTAGTTTTAGATGAAGCCACATCGTCATTGGATGCGGAATCCGAGAAAATAGTACAGGATGCGCTTAACAAACTTATGATGAACAGAACCTCAATCATTATAGCACACAGATTGGCTACCATTAGAGAAGTGGATTGTATCTATGTACTGGAAAATGGAAAGATTGTAGAGAAAGGAAGTCATGAGGAACTTTCGTCTATTTCAAACGGTTTGTACAGTCATTTGGCCAGTTTGCAATTTGATGTATAATAAAAAAAAGGAATCCCCCTGAGGGAAGATTCCTGATCCTGGCACTTGTTGGTCGTCAGAAAATATACAAAAAGATATCACCATTTGGCTCATACCACCATATCATGGTATTAGTACCGATGCTTGCAGAGTTGACAAATGATGTTCCGCATCCAGCTGGCGTTTCATCTCTCACATCATTGCCATTTGTACCATCTGACACTGCAAGTTTCCAACCTGAACTTTGGTGAAAAACCGGGGGATAAGAGTATGACATAGGCGGCAATGGAAAATTGACCCCGTAAAAATTGGGCATTGGCACGTTACAAGAGGGATCCAAGTATACAAAATCGGTAAGAACCATTGCTGTAGTTGTTGCATTTTTCACAATCAGATTTTGTGCTGATAGGTGATGCATGGCAAAAAAGATAAGCGTAGCACTGAACAAAAGAATTTTTTTAAACATAGTAATTAATTTTTTTTGCATACTCTATTTAACCGATTTTCTGCATTTCTCGTAAAAGTGAAAAAAGACCATTTTGTAAATCCATCATTTATCGCGAGTCACAATGGTTAAGTTCGAAAAAGATATCATTTTCTTCAACTTTCGAAACAAAGTTAAGGCTAGAGTAAAGAATCGGTCAATGGTAGAAAATACGGAATTTTAAATAGGGAAAACCATGGTGGAATTCGGTTTCGTGCGGCATTTATTGGCGTTGTAAATTTTTATTTGGACGAAATAATTAGTTAAATGGGTGTGAATTTTAAGATTAGACGACGAATAAAACAGCTTGGTAGATAAAATTAAAGCAGTGGTAGTTTTTTTAGTAAGTTTGCTTCCTATAAATTCTGGAAAAATGCGTCTTAAATTAAATCTTTTATGGCTTTGTCTGATGCCAGTTTACCTCCAGGCTCAAATGAATAAAATTGAGTTTCAGGAGTTCACACTCGACAACGGCCTGCATGTTATTTTGCACAAAGACAACAGCACTCCGATAGTAGCTGTATCTGTGATGTATCATGTGGGTTCCAAAAATGAAAATCCCAATAGAACCGGTTTTGCCCATTTTTTTGAGCACCTTCTCTTTGAGGGTTCCGAAAATATTGGAGGAAGAGGCCAGTATGACAAATACGTTGAAAAGGCCGGAGGGACCCTCAATGCCAACACCACTTATGACAGGACTTATTATTTTGAAATACTTCCATCCAATCAGTTAGAGTTGGGATTGTGGTTGGAGTCAGAGAGGATGCTTCATGCAACCGTTGAGCAAAAAGGTGTAGAGACACAGCGTGAAGTAGTAAAAGAGGAAAGAAGGCAAAGAATCGACAACCAGCCATACGGCAGCATCCTGGAGCAGTCTTTGAAAAGGGCCTACACAGTACATCCTTACAGATGGCCTGTTATTGGCTCAATGGAACACTTAAACGCTGCGCAGGAGGCAGATTACAAACAATTTTATGCAGATTTTTACAGACCAGACAATGCTATTGTTTCATTGGCAGGAGATATCGACTATGCACAGGCTAAAGAACTTGTGACTAAGTACTTTGGATCCATTCCTAAGGGCAAAAAACCAATCTATAGACCTAAAATCGTTGAACCAGCCTTGGCTGGTGAAATTCGCGACACGGTTTATGACAACATTCAATTGCCGGCAGTTATTCAGACCTACCGTATTCCTGCCCAAGGCACCCCCGATTATTATGCTGTGTCCATGCTTGGTCAATTATTGTCACAGGGGGAATCCTCCAGGCTGTACAGAGCTTTGGTGGATGAGCAGCAAAAAGCACTTTTTGTTGGTAATTTTCCACTTGGACTTGAAGACCCAGGAGTTTCAATTGCTTTTGGAATTTCTAAGATGGGTGTAGACATCATGGATTTGGAAAAAGCCATGGATGCTGAAGTAGAAAAGATTCAAACCGATTTAATTTCAGATGAAGAATTTCAAAAGCTGAGAAATCAGGTTGAAAATGACTTTATCAGTGGCAATTCAAGAATAGCGGGTATTGCCGAAAGTCTGGCAAACTATAAAATGTATTTTGGTGATACCAATCTGATCAACACAGAGCTTGACAGGTATTTAAAAGTAACAAAGGAGGATATCAGGAGAGCTGCCAAAACTTATTTCAATAGAAACAACAGGGTGACACTTCACTATTTGCCCAAAACCGTAAACCCATAATCCATTAATTCAATACAGAATGAGAATCATATATCTATTAGCCATTGTTTTGGTTTTTGCCCAATGTAGCAAAAAAACCATGGATAAATCGACTGGTCAGTCGGCAAAAAACACAGAAGCATTCAGGAGCAAAGCACCATCGCCTGCTGCAGCGCGCCCGATAAACCTGGGCACTTACAATTCATTTGACCTGGCAAACGGTCTTAAAGTGATTGTGGTTGAAAATCACAAACTGCCAAAAGTATCTTATCAGATTTCATTGTCAAATGATCCCATATTGGAAGGTGAACAAAGTGGCTATGTCCAGTTTGCAGGAGACCTTTTGACCAAGGGAACCAAAAACAGAACAAAGTCAAAGTTGGATGAAGAAGTTGACTTTATAGGAGCCACTCTCAATTCATCCGCTTCCGGAATGTTTGGATCTTCACTTAAGAAACATTCATCCAGATTGTTGGATCTAATGACCGATGTTCTGTACAATCCAACATTTCCCGCAGATGAGTTTGAGAAAATGAAATCTCAATCGATATCAGCACTTGCGTCATCAAAAACAGATGCCAACAGCATTGCAGAAAATGTATCCTCGGTGGTTACCTATGGTAAAAAACATCCTTATGGTGAAGTTCAAACCGAAAAGACAGTCAATTCAATAACCCTCGACAAGTGTAAGGAATATTACAATACCTACTTTAAGCCCAACAACGCTTATTTGGTAATTGTAGGAGACATTACTTTGGCGGAAGCAAAAGCGCAGGCTGAAAAGCATTTTTCATCCTGGAAATCGGGTACAGTTCCTTCTTCCAAGTATGAAACACCGGCATTGCCGAAAGAACCCAAAGTGGTTTTTGCAAACAAAGATGGTGCGGTTCAATCGGTTATCAATGTTACCTACCCTGTAAATCTCAAGCCGGGTGATAATGATGAATTGGCTGCAAATGTGATGAATAACATACTGGGAGGTGGTATTTTTTCAGGAAGGTTGATGCAAAACTTACGTGAGAAAAAGGCTTATACCTATGGCGCAAGATCTAGCTTAAACTCAGATCGATTGGTTGGAAATTTCAAGGCTTTTGCAAGTGTTAGGAACGCTGTCACTGACTCATCTGTACAGGAGTTTATCTATGAAATGGACAGAATGGTAAAAGAGCCCGTTACTGAAAATGATATCCAGTTAGCAAAAAACAGCATGGCTGGTAGTTTTGCCAGATCTCTGGAATCTCCACAAACAATAGCAGGTTTTGCGCTGAATACATACAAGTACAATCTACCCAAAGATTATTACAACACATACCTTTCCAGACTTGAAAAAATAACAATAGCCGATATTCAGCGTGTTGCCAATAAATTTGTGAGTCCCCAGAATGCATACATTGTGGTAGTAGGTAACAAAGATGAGGTAGCAGAAAAATTAATCCGTTTTGATGGTGATAAAAAGATCGACTATTACGATGCTTATGGAGAGGTATTGAATTACGACAATTTGGTTATCCCCGCAGGATTGACGGGTGTGAATGTGGTGGAAGACTATATTACAGCTATTGGGGGGATGAGCAAATTGCAGGCAGTAAATGCTATGGTTACTGAGGCCACCATGTCACTCATGGGGCAGGAAGCAAAATTGACCACCAAACACAAGTCACCTGACAAATTTTTGTTCTCCATGCAAATCAATGGCATGGCCATGCAAGAACAAAAGCTCAACGGTCAAAAAGCAGCATCCTCTCAGATGGGTCAAACCAAAGTTTTCATGGCAGGTGAACCCGAGTTTGAGGATATGAAAGATCAGGCTCAGATGTTTGATCAGATGCATTACCTGACTAAAGGATTCAAAATTGAATTAAAAGGGGTTGAAGAACTGGATGGTCAGAAATGTTATAAGCTCTCTGTGACTGACGATAAAGGTGAGGTTACAACTCAATTTTACAATATTACTACAAGCTTACTTGCGCGCGTATCTTCTGTTGCAGGCGAAGGAGATAAGGCAAAGACGCTTAATACCGACTACAAAGATTACAGGGATGTAAATGGTATATTGATGCCCTTTGAAATCACGCTAACGGGACAGGCGCCCTTCCCTCTGGTGATGAAAGTGGGGAAATATGAATTTAATGTTACAATCAATGATACTGATTTTGAAATCAAATAAAAATTATAAAGCCCTGGAAACAGGGCTTTTTTTTTACATTGAATAACCTGTGTAACTCAAAGGAGACAGCTGTCGCAGTTCAGCTTTGACATCATCGTTGACTGGAAGAGAATCAATAAATTCCAAAAATCGTTCCATTGACAATCCCTGAGTGCCTCTTGTAAATTGTTTGAGAAGTTCATAAGGGTGGGGCACCCCCTCTCTTCTAAGTATGCTCTGGATGCCCTCTGCAATGACTGCAACATTTTGGGAGAGTTCGGCTTTGATTTTGGCTTCATCGGGGCTTAATTTGCCAAGTCCTTTGGATATTGAGTTGATGGCAATGAGGATGTGGGCCAGGGGTACACCAACATTTCTCAAAACTGTTGAATCAGTTAAATCTCTCTGTAGCCTTGAAACTGGCAATTTTTCAGCCAGAAAGCCAAGGATTGCATTGGCAAGGAGCAAATTGCCTTCTGCATTTTCAAAATCAATTGGGTTTACTTTGTGAGGCATGGCTGAAGACCCCACTTCATTGGCAACTGTTTTTTGTTTAATGTAATTCATGCTGATATATGTCCAAATATCTCTGCAAAAATCAACAAGGATAGTGTTGATGCGAATCCATTGATGAAAATAAGCGGCTTCTTGATCGTAGTGCGCAATTTGGGTGGTGGTTTGCAGTCTGGTAAGGCCTAAATTTTTAATAAACGCATCTGCAAAAGAAGGCCAGTTGACATTGGGAAAGGTAACTTTGTGTGCATTGAAATTTCCGGTAGCACCACCGAATTTGGCAACAAAAGTCAATTTCTCCAGCTGATCAACTTGCTGAAGAAGTCGTTCAACAAAAACATACATCTCTTTTTTAAAAGTAGTGGGGCTAGCAGGCTGGCCGTGTGTATGCGCCAACATTGGCAACTGAGGAAATCGATCGGCCAATTCGGCAATCGCGTTAATCATGCTTTTTAAAAGAGGTACCATTACATCTTTGGTAGCGTTTTTCATCATTAGCGGAAACGCAGTATTATTGATGTCCTGAGAGGTAAGACCAAAGTGAATGTATTCAATGTAATCTTTCAGACCATGTGCTTCAAAAAGATCTCTTAGAAAATATTCAACAGCTTTTACATCGTGATTGGTTGTTTTTTCTATCTCTTTTATTTTTTGAGCCTGCGATTCATCCATTTCATCAATGGCTGAGTTCAATGAAGCAGGAATATGGTCAAGCCTTATAAGGTCACCTACTTGCGCGGAATGAAGATGAACAAAATATTCAAACTCGACTTTGACGCGATATCGGATTAATGCAAATTCTGAAAAATAGGAAGACAATACTTTTGTTTGATTTGCATATCTACCATCGATGGGACTTATGGCTTTGAGCATTGGTTATTTATTTTTTTTGGGTGATACCTTCTTTGGTGTGGGTTTGCCTTCATTTTCTTCCTGCTGTTTGAATGATTCTGTTACCCGTTTAATATAATAATAGGTTTCAATTTGAGCTCTTACTGCCAAATCATAATCTGATGTTCTATAATTATTGACTTTGCCAAAGTCCAGTGACCTTGCTTTGACATTGTCCTGCAATTGGATTTGTAAGAGGGTTTTGAATACTTCCTTTATTCTGGCATCATAAATAGGGATCAAAGTTTCTACCCGGAAATGCAAATTTCTTTCCATCCAATCTGCAGAAGAAATAAAAAGTTCTTCATCTCCATTATTCAAAAAATAAAAAATTCTTGAATGCTCGAGAAACCTATCAACAATGGAAATTCCTTTGATACTGTCGCTTAAACCTGGTTTGCCTGTAAGTAAGGAGCAAACACTCCTGATGATGATAAAGACTTCAACGCCGGCCTCGTTGGCCTTGTATAAGAGTTCAAGCATATCTTTTTGCTCCAGGTTGTTCATTTTGAGAATCATCCTGGCTGGCAGTCCTTTTTTTGCATTTCCAATTTCCCGCTCAACGAGATAAACAAATTTATCTTTCAAATTGAACAGTCCCACCCCTAAATGTTGAAATTCCAATTCAGGGGGTTTCTTAGTCTCAAGGAAGGAGAAAACACGGGTTGCTTCGGAAGTAATTCGCGGATCGGCGGTAAAAATGCCTACATCTGAATAGAGTTTGGCTGTGTTTTCATGAAAATTACCGGTACTGCAATAGGCATAAATTTTGGGTGTGCCTTTTTCCAATCTTCTTACAATGGCCATTTTGGAATGCACTTTATATCCTGGTAAAGAATAGTATACATTTACACCATTGGAGGCAAGTGTTTCTCCCCACATTAAGTTGGTTTCTTCATCAAACCTTGCTTTTACTTCAATAAAGGTAGATACCTGTTTGCCATTTGATACTGCTCTTTTGAGAGCATCCATGATGCGGCTTACTTTGGCCACCCTGTATTGGATGATCTTGATATGGGTAACATTGGGGTCAATAGCAGCATCTTCAAAAAACTTGATTACAGCTTCATACTTATGATAAGGTACATGGATGAAAAAGTCATTTCTTGCTATTACATCAAAAATATTATCTGCCTGTTCAAGCAGTGGAATGGAAAGAGGTGGGAGCGGTGTATCTTTGAGGTGATTTAATTCGTAATGTGGAAATTTGAAGAAATCACTGTTGTTGTGATACCTGCCCTCTGGCAACAAATCATAGCTGGAAAGATCAAATACCGACATGAGAAAATCCAGCATATGCTTAGGCATCGAACGGTCATATACCAGTCTAGATGCCTGACCTATGTTCCTTTGATTGAGAGATTTCTTTATTTTGTCTAATAAATTGCCCGAGAATTCATCATCAATGTACAACTCTGCATCTCTTGTCAATTTTATGGAATAGGAATCAAGGATGTCATAGCCTGGAAAGATCTGAGATATGTTGTGCCTTACTATATCTCCAATCATGATTAGCTCATGTTTTTCTTTTGATTTATTGGGCAGTTCCAGAAATCTAGGTAGATGATCTGAGGGAACTTTAACAATAGCATAGTGGGTATCTTTTACTTCCTTGTCTTGCAAATGTAATGCAAGATACAAAGCGTTGTTATTAAGAAATGGTTTGACCTTATTGCCTACCAACAAAACAGGCTGGGCATAGGGCAACATAAAATCTTTGAAATATTTTTCAATAAACTCAATTTGGTCTTTATTGAGTTTTTCGCGCCTCAGTAAATAAATGTTATTCCTTTTTAGGTCAGGTATGATCTCACGCTCAAATACCCTGGAAAATTCCATTTGCTGATCGTTAACGATTGCAAGAATTTCTTCCAGAATTTCCGATGGTTGATAGTCCAATTCTTTTTGGGCACTTTTACCAGCTCTAACAAGGCTTCTGTGACTAGCAACCCTAACTCGGAAATACTCGTCAAGGTTTGATGAGTAAATAGCAAGAAATTTAATTCGTTCGAACAAAGGCACATTTTTGTCCTTTGCTTCTTGTAAAACCCGATAGTTAAAGTCCAACCAGCTGATATCCCGGTGCTTATATCTTTCTTGCATGTAAACTCTTCATTTCTGGGCAAAGTTAATTCTTTCTATCAAGATAATTTGGTGGCAGTGCAGGCTATTGTTTAACACACCATTTATTTCCTTATTTTTGTGGAAAAATAAAATAATGAGGCGTAAGATAGCGGCTGGAAACTGGAAAATGCACAAAAACTATAGTGAAGCCATGGAACTTGCAGAAGCCATTTCTGAAGCAGAAATAGCTGACAATGTGCAAGTTATTTTGGGGGTACCCTTTGTTTATTTGAAAGATATCCATGAAATGGTACATAGCAGTGGAGCAGTTGCTGTAGCAGCCCAAAATTGCCATTCAGCAGATGCAGGTGCTTTTACAGGGGAGATTGCGCCTTCCATGCTTCGATCAATCGGTGTACGATACGTCATTTTGGGACACTCCGAAAGACGCCAATATTTTAATGAAAGTGAAGCCTGGATTCTGGAAAAAATGGAAACTGCCCTTAAAAACGGTATATCACCAATATATTGCTGTGGAGAACCACTTGAGGTTCGAAAAGCGGGCAACCATGAGCTGCTTGTAGCTCAACAATTGCAGGGATCGCTTTTGCAACTTTCTGTAGAGCAATTGCTACAGTGTATTGTTGCTTACGAACCTGTTTGGGCTATAGGTACTGGAGAAACAGCCAGCCCTGATCAAGCTCAGGAAATGCATCATTTTATTAGAAAGTGCATATCGGAAAAATATGGAGAGGAAATTGCCAGTCAAATAAGAATTCTGTATGGTGGATCGGTAAAAGCTTCAAATGCCAAAGAGTTATTTCAAATGGCAGATGTTGATGGTGGGCTTGTAGGAGGTGCTAGTCTTGTGGCTGATGAGTTTATCGCTATAATTTCTGCCTTGGGTGGGATCAGTTGAGTGAAAAATTGAGTTTTATAGGAGCCCATTCCACAAACATCAATTCAGTGTAATGATAATCCATATATCGAATCAAGGGTAGTTTTTCAATGTGATGGACCAATTCACTTTCGCTGTCGCTCTTAGCCATAATCCAAACTTTAGTTCTGTCTTGAGCTACCGTGTAACTTAAAAAAATATCTTTATAAATAAGCTCATGGACCATCTTTCTGTGATCGGGCAGTAAGTTTATAAATTCGTCATACGGAATATCGTTGACTGTCAATTCTACCATAAATAACCTTGCTGCCATCTTTATTTCTTAAAAATTAAATAGGAGAAGTCAAGATCCAATTTCATGGAGAGGGAAGAAAAAGTCCTGAATTTAATCCTTACTTCAATATCCATCTTATTGTCTACAATAAACTCACTGAAGTCAGCCAGCCCATTAAATAGTTTAATTTCGGAGATGGTTCTGAATGGGATTTGTTCTTGATAGAACATCTCTTTTCTATATTCTTTATCGCTAGGTGAGACCGCAAAAACTGAGATTTTTTCTATATCTGAAAAATCCACTCCACCTATTTTGCTATATAATCTTGCGCTACCACCTACAATTTCATCGATATTTGAAGTGTCAAGTTGATTGAGATCCAATGTTTCGTCTACAAACATATAGACATCGTCTATTTGAAAGTAGTGAGACTCAATATTATTCAAACCAGCTGGTACTTCAAAATTCAAATTGAGTTTCCTTTCTATGTATTCTCTGTCATCTCCTCCACAACCGCCAAGATGCAGGATTGTTAGTAAGAAAAAGATGGAATAAATTGATTTCAAAAAAGTAAGTTATAATTAACAAAACGAAATATCTTTCATTTTGATTACGGAAAGAAGCGATTATTTTCTTTTTTTAGAAAGACTTTGAAGCCATTCCAAAGCTATGATCAGGATGATAGCACCAGCCACTGAACTCACCAGATTGGAAAGGATTGGGTTTTCAATGTTCCATTTCATCCAATGGAAAACTTTGTGTCCAATCAGACCACCCAAAATGCCAATGACAATGTTGCCAAGAAAGCCAAAACCTTCACCCCCCAGGATTCTGCTGGCCACATAACCGCAAATGGCTCCATAGATAATTGTCCAGAATAAATTGAAATCCATTTTTATGGTTTGAGATTATTGACCTGGTCTCTTTTGAATTTTTAACAATTTAGCCTGAAATCCATTGTCCTGATAAGTGAGATTGCCCATCATAATCATGACGTCATTCACGAGCTTAATTTCGTATTCTTCGGGTTTCACATTTGGATCATCGTTTACCAATAGCAGCAAATGTGTGTCATTGTCATAATGGTATTTGCCTTTGCCTTGAATATTGCCATTGATGCCGAATTCATAACTATTATCCTGATTAAAGTCGATCCAATGCCCTTTGTAAGCTCCGGGCTTAGACATTGCGCCGTCTTTGAATGCAGCTTCATACTCCCACACACCTACATCTATAATGGCATAATTGTCCGGTTTATTCTCTCTTCTATAGGCCAAAATGGCTTCAGCTTGTTTGTGAAGCTGAGCGATTTTACCAGCTCCCATCTTATTTTCTGCAGCCGTGGTCATAAGCGTATCCTGGACTACTTTTTCTTCCTTAGGTTCAGTATTTTCTGTGGTATTCTTGCAGGCACTGAAAGCCATCCATGAAATCATTCCAAAAATCAAAAAAACTCTCATTTATATTTGATTAATTTTGTGGGTCAAAGATACTAAGTTGGATCATTTTCTGCGATATATCGAGATTGAAAATTTAAACCCTGCAAAGGATCATATCCTCATAGGAGTATCAGGAGGAGTGGATTCAATGGTGCTCGCACATCTCTTTGTACAGGCCGGATTTAAAGTTGGCATGGCTCACGTAAATTATGGCATGCGTGGAGTAGAAAGTGACAGAGATGAGCAATTGGTTTTCGAAATTGCCACTGTATGGGATCAAACTTTTCATGTTACCCAGTATGTTGATAATGGAACAACTGGCAACTTTCAAGAGAAGGCACGGAAATTCAGGTATAATTGGTTTTTTTCCCTTATGAAAGAAAATGGTTATAATTTACTTGCACTGGCGCACCATGCCGATGATCAAATTGAGACATTTTTTATACAATTGCTTCGATCCGCAGGATTAAAGGGATTGGGAGCGATCAAAGCAAGAGATGGCTATAAAATCAGGCCTCTGCTTGAAGTTTTTAAATCTGACATATATCGCTATGCAGCACAACATGGTGTGCCATTTAGGGAGGATCAATCCAATGTGGAAAATAAGTATAGAAGAAATTTGGTGCGCAATGAGATAATTCCAGCTTTGGAAACGCAAATACCCGGCAGCAAACATCGGTTACTCAATTCTATTGAACATTTGCAAAGTGCAAATGTAATGCTGAACCACTTGCTTAAAAATCAGGTGCCATTGAAAGAGGAAGGTAATAGTTGTGTTATTGTTAAGGAGCAGGTGGCATCGATGCCTGAACCTATACAAACCTTGTTTTGGCTACTTCATCCCTACCATTTCAATTACATACAGTGTAAAGATCTTTATTCATCTTCACCGGGGTCCAGAATTGTGAATAACAAATATATTGTAATCGCCGAAAAAAACTATTTTAGACTATTCCCGGTTGGTTTTGAGATTGAGAAGTTTGAATTGGAAGTAGCTGACTTCGGGACTTATATTTTGCCGCATGGTCGCCTGACCATTCAGGCTCACCAGAGTCAAAAGAATGTAAGCCCCGAAACTTGTATGACATTGGGTTTTAAGGATAAAGTTTTCCCCCTAAAAATTAATAATACTTTTCAGGGCCGTAACATTTCTCCAAGTGGTATGCGAGGTAGAAAAAAAACCATCAAAAAACTTATGGCCGATTATGACCAGGATTTGTGGCAAAGAAACAGATGCTTTTTAATAGAACAAGAAGAAATGATCATTTGTGCCTTTCCTTTACGCCCGGCAGAAGGGTATAGCCAAGATCAGGAAGGAATAGAGGTAGACTTCATTTTTACACCCCTGGAAGTTAATGATGCGCTTTGAATTCGAGCCTCTTGCCCATGCCTGGTGCAGAAAACTGGCCATTGTCGTACACATGGTTTCCATTAATAAAAGTATGCACCACCTTGCCCTTCAACACGGTTTGCTCCAGAGGTGACCAGGCGCATTTGTATAAGATATTTTCTTTTTCAACCTTCCATTCAAGTTCAGGGTCAACAATGGCAATATCTGCGAAATAATTACCTTCAAGGAAGCCTCTATTTTGAATATTGAATGCGATGGCAGGGTTGTGGCACATTTTTTCTACCATCATTTCTTTGGACATTCTGCCATCATGTACCCATTTCATCATCATTGGCAGGGCATGCTGAACCAGTGGCAGTCCAGAGGGAGACTGAGCATAAGGTTTTGATTTTTCTTCCCAGGTATGCGGTGCATGATCAGTAGCAATTACATCCAATCTCCCATCGAGTAAGGCATCAAATAGGGCAGGAGCGTGTCTGTTTGATTTGATGGCTGGATTACACTTAATCTGGTTACCTAAGGTTTCATAATCATCGGCTGTAAACCAAAGGTGGTGCACACAAACTTCAGAGGTGATCCTTTTTTCTTTTAATGGTAATAAATTATCAAACAAGGCAAGCTCTTCCATGGAAGAAATATGCAGAATGTGCAATCTGGTATTGTGTTTCCGTGCCAGATTTACTGCCAAGGAAGAAGATAATAAACAAGCTCTTTCATTTCTAATTACCGGGTGAAATGCTGCATGTAAAGCATCTCCATAAGCATCTGAATAAAACTGGTACCTCTTGTTTATCGTTTCTTCATCTTCGCAATGGGTAGCAATGAGGGTAGGGGCGTGGGAAAAAATTTTTTCCAATACAGACATACTATCAACCAGCATATTACCCGTGCTGCTGCCCATAAATATTTTGATCCCACACACCTGGGTATAGTCTAATGACATGAGTTCGTCATAGTTGTCATTGGTAGTACCCATGAAAAAGGAATAATTACACCAGGAACGTGAGTCGGCAATGGCATATTTTTCTTCCAGTTTTTCTGCTGTTACAGCTGGTGGAGAGGTATTCGGCATTTCCATAAATGAGGTTACACCTCCCGCAACAGCAGCCCTGGATTCAGAAAAAATGTCTGCCTTATGCGTTAGACCCGGCTCTCTGAAATGTACCTGGTCATCTATAATTCCGGGTATGACCCAATGTCCTTCTGCATTTATTTCATTACCCGAATCATTGATGATGCCACCTATCTTTGTGATCCTTTGCCCCTCAATCATGATGTCACCATGAATGGTTTCCCCCCTGTTAATGATCAATCCGTTTTTAATTATCGTCCTTTTCATTTTTGATCTTGTTGACTATTCGTAATACTTTGTCTGGATAATCACTAATAATGCCATCTACTCCCATGCGCAATAGGGTACTGATGGCCAACTCCTCATTCACGGTCCATGGTACCAATTTGATATTTTTTTGGTGTAACTCTGTTATCAATTGTTCAGAAACCAAGCTGTAGGCTGGGCTGTAGCTATAAGGTTTGTGGTTGAGTTTGCTCAAATTTTGTGAAGGGGTAAGTGTGTTCTCTACTAGTAGAATGGTCTTCATATCCGGATTTCGTCGGTGAACTTCATTGAGAATTTCCGGCTCAAATGATTGGATGGTCGTTTGGTTACTAATATTGGTATTATTTATGATTTCAAGCACTAAAGTTACAAAGGTGGCATTGTCCGGTTGATATAAACCTACACCATTTTCTTCATATTTTATCTCAATATTGTAAGCAATAAAGTTGCCTTTTTGTTTCGCATGGAGTTCACATTTTTCAATGACTTCTTTCAAAGTAGGTTTGGTAGCGGCTATTTTTTTCTGTTCAAGAAAACGGGGATGAGGTTTTAGTCCTACGTCGTACTTACAAATATCTTCATAATTCATTTGATAGAGGTTCAATTTTCGGCCATCTTCTTCATTGGCAATGTAGTTTCCATCCGGTTTGGTGGTGATTTCAGGATTAAAATAGGCTTCGTGGGATATAATTACCTGACTGTCTTTACTTATGACTACATCCATTTCCAGCGTGTTTACGCCCAGGTCGATGGCATGAATAAAACCAATAAGGGTGTTTTCAGGGTACAAGCCTCTGCATCCTCTATGTCCCTGGATATCTGGATTCTTAAGCAAGTTAGCAGGATTTACGACTGCTTTACAGCATGTGAAAGCAACTGAAAATAAGATGATGTAAATATTAAAAGTATAAACCTCCCGCAATAACGAGTGCTGTATCATTGTCGAGAATTGCTTTGGGTTCAATATAAATATCAACACCATCGGTAGGAACCACAATAAAAAAACCTGCCTGCAGGCCAGTGCCCAAACTGCCCGCTGTTTGCCTGATGGTAGCTCCAGCAAAGGGAGCAACCGTAACACTGGAAAGATCAACAATTTTGAATTGAGCATCAAGATCTATCGCAAAATTGCTGTCCTTTTTAAAGTAATAACCAAAGGCAGCTGAAAAAGAAACTGTATTGCTGTGCTGATAAGCCCCTCTGATTTGGGCGCCAAATGCCGTTTGTTCAGGAACTATGGTGGTTCCAACGCCCAACTTTACCTGAGCAGTGGAAAAATAGGCGTTAATACAAAAGAACAAAATTAGCAGGGCTCTCATTCTGGTAAGTTTATTTCAAGTAAACATACAAAATTGTGTCTATAGTGCAAAATTAATTTGCCCTGGTAATTGGTGATGTTATATTTGCGAAAATTTAATATTATGGATAAACATACGTTTGAAGAACCTTCGGCTTTAACTTCCGTTGCCAGATTTCACGATGTGTTCAATCTCCCGGTTTTATCAGCCCCGGCCATTCCATCAGAAGACAGGTGTAAGCTGAGGTATGCTTTGTTGGCAGAAGAACTGCAGGAACTAAAAGATGCCATGGATGCTGGCGACATCGTAGAAGCAGCAGATGCACTTGCCGATTTGCAGTATGTATTGTCGGGAGCCATTCTGGAGTTGGGCTTGGGCTCAATTTTTAAACAATTGTTCGACGAGGTGCAGCGGTCAAATATGAGTAAAACATGTAAGACCATGGAAGAAGCTCTGGCAACACAACACCATTACATGAACACCAAAGACATTGAAAGTTACATAGTTGAAAGAGATGGTGAATTTTTGGTTTACAGAAAAGAAGATGGTAAGGTTCTCAAATCGGTAGCCTATTCACCTGCTGACCTGGCTTCCATAGTCAAGGACAACTTATGATGCCTTTTTTTTTAATCTAAAAAATCCTTGAAGACATCACCACCTTCGAAATTTAGATTCAACTTACTCAGTTCGTCGAAATAAAGCTTACCGGTGAAAATCAGATAAATTTGTTTGCCTTCTGTTGTTACCTCAGCAAATACTTTTTTTAATGTTTCACCGGTAGAAATGGCTTGTACGTTGATTTTACCTCTTTTGTCCTTCACATTCATCAAAGCTTCGTATTTGTCCTTTTGAAGTGCTGCTCTCAGCTTTGCTTTGTCTTCGGCAGAAATATTCTCCTTGGTATCAAAAACAAGTACTTCACAGGATTCTATCTTGGTTTTGAGGTCTCCACATTCATTTTTAATCAACTTCGATAGATCACCTGTAAAATTGAGGCTAATGACCCCATCATCATTTTTGTATTTTCTTAATACGGTCTCAATCGAATTTTGACTAAAACCGACACATACAAAAAGAAACAGCATTGCGAAAATGAATTGTGATTTCATGGTTGTTTTTTATTTTTTTGAAATGAAAAGTTTTTTTGCTCCAATTCTGCCAGACTTAAATCGGTTTTGATTTGTACAATTATTGACTCCTCATCACCCATGATCAGGAATAAAAAGTTCTTTATCATGTCCTTCTTTTCCTCCACTAAAAGTTGAACCTTGTTTTTGCCCTCCGAGAATGAAGCATAGAGCTGCCAATTTTCTTTTTGTGCATTGGAGGAAAATTGACGAAGAATATCTTTCTGCTTTGGCGTGCTTCTTTCACTGATCATAAATCTCAAGCCCTTAATTTTATCCTGCAAAGCCATCCAATTTTCTTTGTCCTCTGATAAGGTATGTTGGGTCACAAGATTAATGCCTTTTCTTACCAACCAACCCGGGGCAGTCAAAGCAAAGCTGTACCCTTCTTTCTTAGCATCACAGAACAATTTTTTAACTGACCGTTGGGCGAAGGCATAGTTGTTTAAACCCAGTGCTGCTGCCAGCACCAGTAGGGTAATTATTTTTTGCATGATGTAGTATGGTTAAGAGCGAAATTCGATTAAGCTGTCAGAGAAATTACTTTTTGTCTTTTAATTTATCCAAATGCTCTGAACCCTGGATGTCGAGTTTATTGGCTAACTTAGAAATTTTATTCAAATCAAGTTTGCCCACAAAACTCATGAGCACAAAGTCGTCAGCACCTCCTACGAGTAGCAGCAGTTCGTCAACTACATCCCCATTGCCTTTGGTTAGAAATTTTACGTTGTCTCCTTTGTCTTTAACGGTCATCAGGACTTCATATTCGCCTAAAGGTATTTTTTTTGATGCCTCCGCATAATACTTTAGGGGATCTTTATTGGTGGAAAGTATTTTCAATCCTTTGATGTCTTTAACCAATTCTTTGATGTCGCTATTCTTGCTGTCGTTGGTAACTTTTGCTACCATTTCAAACATCTTTGGACTCACATAAACAACGGTAAAATTTTCATTGTTTTCATAGGCGCTAAAGAATCTATCTATGGCATTGGTCTGGGCGGAACATGGTAAAATTGCGATCAGTAAAGCAAATACAGTGGTAATTGATCTCATTTATTAATTTGTCTTTTTATTATTAAGTTAATTTCCTGCTCCTTTTGCATTGTTGATAGTTTTCATCCCTTCCAGCAATTGAGCTTCTCCTTTTTTATATTTTCTTGACACCATGGCAAGGGCCTTTAGTGTATATTCCAGTGCTTCTTCAGGGTTGTCTGGTTCTATGTACCTTGCTTTGGCAATTGGTGGCATTTCAGTTTGAGTGCTTTGTTGCAAGACAAAATAACCACCTACACCAAAGAACACTGCAGCAGCAGCAACTTTAAACCAATTCAGATGGATGATACTAACTTTTTTGCTATCAGTCTTCTGTATCTTCAGTGGTTTTGAATAGGCTACATTGCCCATCATGTTCAATGACCTGAAGATGGCACTGTTAGCCTGCAGCCCAGGAGCAACATTTTCTTGTCCAAAATAAGACTTCAGAATGGCTTCTTCTTCAAGGTTGGTTTCCGCAGCAAAATACTTTTCAACCAATCTGGAAACTATTGATTCTGTGAAGTCTGGAACGCATGATTGATCCTCTTCCATAACCACAAAGAACGGTTTCGCGTAGGCTAAAACAGGATCAATATTAGGCTGCTGGAAGTAGATTTTTAAATGTTGTTCTTCTTGCTCCGTAGTTTCAGCATTCCAAAATTTCTCTAATAATATTTCTATATATTGGGTATCCATGATTCTTTTTAATATTTAAAGTTCTTTAATTTTTCTTTTAGTCTTTGTCGGGCTCTAAACAAATTGACTTTTACCTGATCTTCAGATAAACCTGTCAATTCAGCGATTTCTTTGTATGTATATCCTTCAACATCCCTCAGATGTATGATTTCTTTTTGATTTTCCGGTAGTGAATTGAGAACGTCCATTACGATTTTTAGATTTTCCCGATCCTCAGTTATAATGTCTGGGGTTGCTCCATGATCAGCAATGAAATGATAATCTGAAACATCCTGTGAACTTTGTTTCCTCGATCTGATTTTGTCAATGCACAAATTCCGTGTCACAGTCATACACCAGGCTTCCTTATTTTCAATTTGGTCAAATTGTTCTTTACGTTGCCATATTCTGACCAACAATTCCTGAATTACATCTTCAGCATCCAGTTCATTTTTCAACATGTTCAATGCATACCGAAAGAGTTTATTTTTAAACACTTCTATTTGCTTGAACAAATTAGTTTCGTTTTGCATATTTGAAGTATGACGTTGTTGATTTTAAAATGTTACCAAAATGTGAAAAAAAATATATATTATTACGTATGTTATTGATAATCAATTATTAATATAATTAAAATTTCTCAACAATACAAACAGGGCTTGGCAAACTAAAACTAAAGACAAAATCCAATCTACCCTCACCCCGATAGGCAAAAACGGAAATGTTGCCACTGTCCTGGTTGGCAACCAACACAAATTTACCATCCCGTGTAATGTTAAAATTTCTCGGCGCGGTGCCTTGTGTAGAAACAAATTGAGGAATTCCAAAATTGCCATTAGCGAATGGAACCACCACAAGATTGTTTTCTCCACGACTGCTTACCAAAACATGACTTCCATCCGGACTTATATGAATGTCTGCTCCTGTATTGTTAGGGGCGGAGGCATTTTTTAAAATTGAAACACTCGCTTTAAGTTCAATTTTGCCAGTGAGATTGTCAAAAGTTGCGTAGTCTAATTTATTGGAAAGTTCTGCAACTATGAATAATTGATCTTTTTGTTTGCCCCAGGCCATGTGTCTGGGCCCACTACCGGGGCTTAATTGAAATTCAAAAAGCGGTTTGTTAATAATGCTCTTGTTTTTCAGATCCACTTCCAAAACATATATTTTATCGCTGCCTAAATCAGAAACGAGAAGTTTGCTTCCATCTTCAGTAAACAATGCCTGATGTAAATGACTAGCCTCTTGTCTTGCATGGCTGCTTTTGCCTGTAAATGTGATTTGAGACAGGTCATTGCCAATTTCACCTTTAGGCGTTATTGAACCGAACACCAGCTGACCTCCCAAGTAATTGGTTGTGGCATACATTCCTGAAGTTTTATCATAGCTAATATAGCATGGGGCATTGCCATAGGTGCCTGCTTCCTGGGCCTTTCTATAACTACCATCTTTGTTCAACTCGATGCGACTTATTCGACCAGGATAATTTTGAGGGTTTGGACTTATTTCATTGACCGTTAATAGGTTGGATGAATCTACCTGACATAAAAAGCTAGGATTAACCAGGTCCTCAATTACACCGATGATTTCCATCTTTTTGTTGTCTGCATCTACTGTGATTTCGTAAATTCCCTTTCCTTTGCCGTCAACATGGCCTTCTTTTTGGGTATATGTACCAACAAAAAAACGGTATTTGGTGCTTTCTGTCTTTTTAACTTCATTGGTACAAGAAAAGGCTGTCATCAAATAGATAACCAATGTGAATGAGATGTATGATGCTTTTGTAGTCATATTTTACTTAGTTTTCTCAAGCATGTCCACATACTTTTGTTGTAATACAGGGTTGATTTTACCCGTTTTTATTAGGTACTCATTTTCATCAACCACCCTTTTATACTCTGATGAATTGTTCGTGGATTTGAAAATTTTCATTGCATACACATTGTTGTTGAAGACACGCTGCAAATTGGTTTTTTCTTTGAAGTGTGCTGTGGATTCATTCAGAGCTGACATAGCTTCGGCCCATTTTCCATTTTCACCGTAAACCCTTGCCATGTCATAACGAGCCGCAGCCTGGCCATCTTTATTGCGCATCATTTCATAATAGGGGAATGATTTATTAATGAGTTCAATGCCTTTATCTGGATTGCCAAGTATGCCCGTTAAAAACCCAGTGTAAGAATAGCTATGTCCGGTATTTAAAGTGTCATTGGATTGTAAGGCATAATCAAGCGCTTTTTGGGATAATATAAGGGCGGAATCTGGTTTTTGAAATTTTTCCTGATAAAGGTGGGCAACGAGTCCAAGGCAGATGCCAGCATCTTTGGGCATTTTGTTTTGAAGATAAGCTTCTGCAGCTTTTAAAAAGGCAGGAGCTGCTTTTTCGGGTTGCGTATTGAACAAGTTCATGCCCTCTGCCTGCAGATCAAAAGCATCATACTGACTGTAGATTGCATCCTTAGGAGTTGGTGCTGTTGCAATATTTTTCTTGCATGCAAATAAAAAAAACAGGTTTAAGATCAGGGCGTATCTTGCGATTGTTAGCATGTAATTTTTGCACAAAAATAACGATTTTGCACAAGGATTACCAAGCTTTCCCTTACTTAAACCTGTTTATAGCCCTGGAGTTTTTCCCTGGGGTCCTTATTTCTTAAATGGATCGCTGTATTTGGGGTCTTTCGTAAACACATCATCCTGAAGAGTGCCCAAAAATGCTATTACTGCCTTCTTTTCTAAAGGTGTCAGCGGAATGGGTCTAACTCTTCCATTTTCATCTTTAAATTTTGGATCGAGGGTTGCGGTAGCCTTGATACCTCCGGTATAATGTTCAAGTACTTCTTCCAATGTTTTGAATCTACCATCGTGCATGTAAGGTGCAGTGAGTGTTATATTTCTTAAACTAGGAATCTTAAATTTGCCTTCTCCCAAACCTGTATCCTTGGGCAACAACTCAAGTCCGATGTTAGCGGTTCCTCTCAAGTCTTCGCCACCTCCAATTCCGCCGCCATAAGGGTCAAATATACCATCGGGCGCGCTAAAGTTGGCACCGGAGTGACAAGATGAACACTTCGCTTTTGAGCTAAAAAATACATTTTTTCCAAGATTTTCAAGCTCTGTTAAAGGCGTACCCCCTGACTTCAATGATTTGTCGAATCGGGAATCTGCCGTCGTGATAGAAGCAATAAATTGAGACAATGCATCGGAAATGCGCGTTGATGTTATTTCATTACTGCCATAAGCTTTGGTAAACAGAGGACCGTAATAATCAATTTCAGACAGTTTGCGTGTCAGGTATTCCATGTTTTCCATGCCCATTTCAATATGGTTTTGAACCGGTCTTAAAGATAAATCATGAATACTCTGTGATCTTGAATCCCAAAATAAATTGTTTTGAGTTATGGGATTAAGTATGGCCATACTATTTCTGGACGTAAGTTTGCCCTCAAAACCAGGACTGCTTACCTGACCATCTGCAAAAGCTTTGTCCTGGTGATGGCAGGACGAACATGAAATGGTATTGTTGAGTGATAGGCTCTTGTCATAAAATAATACCCTGCCCAATGCGGCCCCGGGATTGGTTACTACCACGTTTCTGTTGATTTCATTGAAGTTTCCAAAAATAGGAACGCCACCTTCCACAAAAACACCTCCTCCGCTTGAAGGATTATTAACTACCGGAATGCCAAGTGATGGGTCAAAATTAATAAAGCCACTGGCAGCATTAAGACCATCAGGTAATTTTGGGTTTTCATAGACATAACTTTCGTCCAAAACAGGAACACCCTGGCTGGTAATTTCTTTTACCTCTTCGGTACAAGAGTTAAGGCTTAATGTAAATATAACTGCAATGGCAAGTAAAAAGGTCTTTGTCATAGGGTAAAATTTTTTGAGTTAAACGAAAGGGATTTGACAAACGTTGGGTAAATTTAGTTAATTTTTGAATATTGGTGAAATTTTAACATTTTATTGCCTGTTAACCAGCTTTTGGTATCAATTATTTTGAAACTTTCTCATTCAAGGAGCATACAAAAGTAAATGGAACTAGGCAAAAACAGTTTAAAAACCGGCTCATCTGTGATGCCAATAAAAAGCCGGGCTTCAGTAGCTAAATAAAAATTGTCGTAAAAGTGGTATTCAATGCCATATGGTTTCGATAAGCCCAGAGCTGGGTCATCGTTGAAGGTATCTTCATTCACAGTAATCATGCTGGCCTCCCAGCCTGTTGTATACTTCCATTTTTCTGATATGTTTCGCCTTCTTTCGTATCCGAGACTTAGGAAAAAGGAATTGAAATCATTGTTGTCATTAAGGTCTGCACCAAAGTTTAGGATAAAAGCAAGTTTCTTGCCATACCATTTGGTTTTGAGCGCAAGTAAATTGTCTCTAGTGTTGGTTGGACTTAGATTAAAGGGTACAAACTTCCGCAATAATGGAGTAACGTTGATGCCAACCTCTTTGCCGTATTGCCAAAAATTCTGGTATTCAGAAGTGTCACTGGTTATCGTCTGTGCAAAAACCTGTGCTGTGAAAAATGTGAAAAATATTATGCTTCGGGATTTCATCAGAAATGTACATTTAAAAATAAGACGGATGGGATTTGTGTTGTAAGAGAATATTTTGAATTATCTGAGCTGGTTTGCACTTGTCCAAAAAATCTTACCACATCGGATTCATTACCCTTAATAAAATACAAGGTTGATTCCGTCATGAGGCTGATCCTGTCTGATAGTTTGTATTCAAAGCGAATAACAGGCCCTGCTCCGGCACTTATGGTTTTTATATCATTTTCGAATCCGGTAGAAGATTCTGAAAGTGATGTTTGATAGGTTCCCAATACATCCAGGCCATAGATAAGTGTAAATTTTTGTGATAAAGGCATGTGTTTTTCAAAGCCGAGTCTGAGCCTGAAATCTTTTTCTTCGAGCAAGATATTGGTTCCTGTGTTACTGTTAAAATCATTGCTCTTGTCTAAACCCGCATACGCACTAATTCTAAATGCTTTGTTACTGCCCGATCTTCTGTAAGACAAATTGAACGCTGGTACCGTTGTGTTGTTGTTGCCCAGGCCAATTACTTCAGATAAAAGTGTGGTGACATTGATGCCTATATCGTTTTTGTAAACTTTCTTTTGTTGTGCCGACAGGTTTAGGTAAATCAAAAAAAAGACAATCAATGGTATTATTCTCATTATGCGTATTTTTGAATGAAACGAATGCCAAAGCCCATCCGTTGGCTTTTAACAATATTATTTTTTCTCGAGTTCTTTTATCAGCTCAAGACCTGTTGCATTTTCCGGATTTAAATTGGTGCTGGATCTGAAATCTGCTAAAGCTTCTTTGATTTTACCCTTTTCCATCATTATTAAACCCCTGTAATGATATCCGGCCCAATCTTTTGGATCAGTTCCCACCATGATGTTGAATAATTCCAACGCTTTATCTGTAGAATCTTTTTCCATGAGCAAAATACCGCAATTGAGATATGCAGCAGTGTAGGCAGGATCAATGAGGTGTATCTTCCTGTAAATGGATATGGCCTCATCTTCTGCCCCATGATTTTGTAAATAATAAGCCAAGGCATGTAAAGCAGCTGGATTTTTTGGATCAATGGTAACAGCATTTCTAAAAACAGTCAAAGCTGTCTTATCTCCCATCTCGCTGTACAAATTGCCCATACTAATCCATGCATCAATTAGTTTTGAGTCCAATTCAGTTGCTGTTTGGAATGAATTAATGGCTCGCTGCTTTTCGCCCATCGCTTTCAATGTTGTGCCGAGCATAAAGTAAGCCTCTGCATTTTGGGCATCCAGTTTAATAATTTCGTTTAAGGTAAGAATCGAGGCATCGTATTGCGCCAGAATCAGCTGAATTTCAGAAAGCTTAAGCAGGGTGGGAATTCGGGTAGGAAATAGTGCATGTGCTTTTTGCATTGACTGCAAGGCACGTGACGACAAATTATTGTCGAGGAAAGCATCTGCCAGCAAATGATAATAGGGAGCCTGCATGGAATCTGTAGTAATGGCCACCCTAAGGTCTTCAATACACTCGTCGTATTTTTTTAAAATGTACAACCTTTCTGCTCTTTTGAATCTCAATTTATCATTTAGAGGGTCTTTATCAATTTCAATGGTCAAGGCATCAGTAATTTCATCGCCTGTTATGGCAAATTTGCCTTTTTCTTCTTTTGCATTATTGTCTTTGCATCCAATTATTGCAGCTATAAAAAATAAAAAGAACAATGCTAACTTAGAAGCTCTCGTAGTAAATACTTGAATTAAATAATAACCGGTGTGTGAGGTCATGGTTGTGCGGAATAATGAAGAATTCTTAGAGGAAAAAGATTTTTGCAAAGATACTATTTTCCAAGCAACGAAATTTTAAGGTTTTTATTTTGTCTTCTTCCTTACAAATCAACGTTCTATCAATTCAAATTTTCTGACTACCTCTGCTCCTGAGGCGTCTGTAAGTGTCAGAAGGTGTTTGCCTTTTGTTGATTGTATTTCCATAGAGTGAAATTCCATAGTAGAACCCAGATATTTGCCGTCGAGATACCAATAAAGTTTTGCAGACGGGTCATAATGGTGTGCTTTAAATACCATGGCTTGTCTTTGTCCTGCTATGTTATTGGGCAAATACATCCTGGTGTTTTCAGATGGATAAATGAGCGAAAAATTGGGTTTTCCGTCGCCAATTCCGGCACTGATACAGTCATCCTCTAATGGTGGTAACTCTTTAAAGTCGCTGTGGTGTCTGGCATAAAATGCCGCCTCAGCTGGAGGGATTACAAAAAAGGTATCAATTGTATAAGAGGTTGGACCTGTGCATTCTTTCATTAATCGTTTTCCTGTAAATGATGAGATCATGGCAACCTGGTGATAAGCACACATTTCATTTTTTAAGCTGGAATGGGGTACATATTGCTCTACTTTTTTCGGGCATTGATCTTTGGCTTTCAAGCCGGATTGACTGCAAATTTGAATTTTTCTCAAATCGTCCCACGGTGCATCAAACCAGGAAGTATTGGGCAATTGATTGTAAATGTCAAATAATACTGGAGCAGCCCTGTGTATTCCGGTAAGATTGCTTCTAGCTACCCCGGATGCATTACCCACCCAAATACCGATGGTGTATTTCTTGTCGAAACCTATTGCCCAGGCATCTTTGTGACCAAAGGAAGTACCCGTTTTCCAGGCAAGAGGATGTTGTGAGCTAAATTCCTCCCAAAGTCCTTCTTCATCAGGTCTTCCCAATTTTTTAAGAGTTTCAGCACATGCAAAAGCAGCGCCTGCTGAAAACACCGGAGCAGTTTTGGACAATGGCATTTTACCAAATGTGAGATAAGGAGGGAGAAAGGAGGCAGAATGATAAAATTGATTTCTATATTTCCCTCCATTTTCTACGTATTCATTTGCCAATCTTGAAATGGATGCATAAACATTACTCATCTCCCACAAGCTTGCTTCTCCTCCTCCTAAAATCAATGAAAGTCCGTAATGGTCTGCCGATTTGTGAAAGGTTGTTATACCAGCTTTATGAAGTTTATTTAAGAATTTAGAGATGCCATATTTTCTAAGCAACAAAACATAGGGAATGTTGAGGGATCGTTGCAATGCCTCATCTGCCCCTATGGCTCCTCTGAAGTCTCTGTCAAAATTGGCAGGAGAATAACCATTGATGGCAATGGGTATGTCGGAAAGCAATGACGTTGGGTAAATGATACCATCATCTAAGGCGGCCATATACAAAAGGGGTTTGAGAATGCTTCCGGAACTCCTTTTTGCCATTATCATGTCAATTGGACTGCTTTTTGTATTTCCTATGTAAGCAAGTACTTTGTTGGATTGATTGTCCAGAATTAATACGGCTATATGCTCTATTTGATCTTCTTTATATATGTCGTTGTATTTTGTTGCAACATTTAATGCTAATAGCTGGAGATCGGGGTTCAGTGAAGTTGTATGGATGCCGGTCATTCTTTTATTAAAGGTCAGGTGATCGACCAAATGTCCAGCCAGCGTCGGCAGGGGTAGCGGTTTTTCAGGTAAGGGCTCATCAAGACTCAGTGATAAAGTAACCTCGTCGATTATATGGAGGGCGTATAGCTTATTTAGCAAACGATCCCTTTTAGACTTCAAGATTGGCCGATTCTTTGAGATGTGAATCATGCTAGGTTGATTGGGTAAAACTGCCAGCATGGCTGCCTCCGCCCAGCTAAGATCTGATGCATTTTTACCGAAATACCTCCAACAGGCGGCTTCAATGCCTACAATATTTCCTCCAAAGGGAGCATTGTTTAAATAATACTGTAGGATCTCTTCTTTCGAATGACTAAATTCCAATACCATAGCACCTGCAATTTCCTGGATTTTGGAGAATATTGTCCTGTGATGATTTTCAAGAGCCAATCGCATGACCTGCATCGTGATGGTGCTGCCTCCTCTTTTTTTATTTCCTGAAGACATTTGGCTCAAAATTGCGGCTCCCATCGACTTTACATCAACACCCGGATGTTGATAAAAATGACGGTCTTCGTAATTCAAAAGGGCACATACAAATTTTTGAGGCACCGTTTTTCCCGCACCAAAGCGCCATTGTCCATCCGTAGCAATACGTGCCCCCAATAACTGACCTTCTTCATCCACTACTGCTGTACTAAGGGGGCTTTTAAACAGCGGAATTGGCAGAATAACCAGGGGTGAGGCAATAAAAACTCCTGCGATAACAATGAAAATCCAGCAGTATTTGTTGGATTTATTGCGTAAGCTTGGACTTATCAATATTATTCGCTTTAACCGTTACCCTTCCTGAACCAGTGCGGGCAAATATTTCGTTGTTGTACATCGCTTCAATTGATATGGGAGCTTGGTAAAAATTGCCCGTATAGGCTGCAATGAGAGGAATTTCTATTACTTTGGAAGCCCCTCGATACAAATCCAGGAAGGTAATAACCCGATCATCTCTGATGTCCTGATACTCGTAATTTCGATTTCCGGCTACAATATCCAATAATCGGTTATTGGATACTTCCCATCCTGCAGGCAATTGAAAGGTAAGTGCGCAGTTTTCAATAACACTTCCGAAAGTTCCCGGATTGGTGATGGTAACCCTTGCTGTGAAATTCTGACCCAGGTTTAACTCATCCGGATTGATCTGGCGACCTTCACTATCCAGGTAATTTACTTTTAATTGGATGTTTTTGGAATTGGGTGAACTTCCCTGTTGAATCGAAGGTGTACCTTTTGTTACTATTTTAACATAAACAGGTCCCTTGGTTTCATTGCCAAAAGTAAGAGTTTGTTTAACACCATTTTCTACAAGTGGAAGATCAACGAGAGCCATACTTTTGGCAGTACTAATCTTATCCAATAGTTTTCCATTGTATTGAACGCTGGCCAGCAAGCCTTTTTTATCAGCAGATTTATAGAACTTTTCTACCACCAAAAGGGCATGGCTCAGGGCTTGTGTATTATACCAATCATTTCTATTTAGTTCTTGTACAATGGATTTTATTGTTGTAAGTGCTGCACCTGTCATGCCACTTTGCATTTGTGCTTCTGCTTTTAATGCAAGATCTCTTAGTGGCGATGCGTAGGTGTAACTTATGTAATCATAATCCAAAGTCATGGCTTTGCCTTCTAATTTTTGAGCCTGTGTCAATAATTCTTTAGCTATCTGCGATTTTCCTGACAAAGCATAAGCTGCCGCCAATAAATAGGTGGCAGGAGAGGTCATTGATTTTGCTTGCCTTAGCCTATTCATGGCACCGGCTTCTGGTTTGCCAAATTTGGCTAAGGTATAAAGCCTATATGCCTGGGCTGTGTGATTTGCATCTGTTTGTGTACTATATTTATTGGCAATATTGCGTTGATATACATACCATGCATTGATCATTTTTTCTGATACAAAATAATTTTGCTGTTTTGCCTCCATCAAAAAATGACCTGCATAGCTGCTGGCCCAATCTTCACTTTGATTGTTGCCAGGCCAATAACTAAAGCCACCATTGGAAGTCTGGAAAGTTGTAATGCGCTGAATGGCCTTACTGATGTTGTTGTTTACTTCTTTTTGTCGTTTCGGAGTCAGATGCATAATTTCACCTACATAAAGTTGGGGAAACGCGGCAGATGTAGTTTGTTCTATACAACCATATGGATATTGGATGAGGTATTGAAGCCTGGATTGAAGATTAACCGGCAACATATTGCTTACTTCCAATTGTACACCATGGCTGCCCTTGCTACCGAAAAGTTCAATGGGTAAATTGACTTTTTGGCCAGCTTCTATTTTATATTCTCTTACTCTGGTTTCAGGCAGGTTTGGATTTCGAATTTCAATTTCTGTTTTATCTTTCGCTGTTAATCTTGCATTGGAAGCTACAGCTCCTATCAAGGCAATGCCATCAATATTTCCAACCTTTACGCCAAAACTTGCGAGTATGTCTTCTTCTCTGGAAAATTGAAGGGACTGGCTTTTATTTCCATTAGATAAAAAGTGTTTATCGGCTTCAAGGGATACGTCCACTTTGCCTAAATTTTTTACCATTGAAAATATATTGGCACCCAAATCAAATTCATCGCCAGGAGCAAGTATTCTGGGCAAAGTCGTTTGAACCATCAAGTCTTTCTTGACTTGCCGGGTCTCCTCAGCCTTTCCAAAAGCGTTGCCGTTGCGGGCAACTATCATTACTCTTACAGCACCTACATATTTCTCTATTTTAATTTGGTGCGACATGGCTTGCCCCTTGGATTCAAATGGCCCCAGGTATCTGACGGTAGGGACAAATCGATTGGCTTTTTTTACAGAATTAAGATTTAGTGCATCTGCATCACCACCGACAGTAAATAGATTTTCAAATTCCTGACCGTATGGATTCATAACCTTATCAAACAAATCCCAGGTATTCAAGCCAAGTGATATTTTTGAAAAGAAGTGATCCAGCGGATCAGGGGTCTTAAATCGAGTTAAATCCAACAAACCTTCATCGACAATGGCAAGTGTATACGCCATTGGTTTGTTTTGTTTCTCTTTTACTTTAATGGTAAATGTCTCATCTGGCTTCAAACTGGCAGGTACTTCAAGGATAGGATTAAGTTGCCTGGCAGGGTCATTGATTTTTACAGGAAGTACACCATACATTCTAAGAGGTAACCCATTTGAGGTTTGATCGTATGGTTGGATTAAGCTCAGATGAAGGTAAATATTTGGCGCCATATCGGCAGTAACGGGTACTTCTACAATGGTTTCCTTTGATTTGCCGGCAGCCACCATAGTTTTTATCAATTGATTACCTTGTTCAATGCTTAATAAGATTTTGGATTTTTCATTGCTCGGTACGCGTAACTTTATTTTTTCACCAATGCTATAACTTTCTTTGTCGGCTGTAAGTTTAATAATCTGTGCTGATTCTCCGTGACTGGGAGGATTGCCCCATTTGCTTGTATAAAACAATTCACCTGTGCAATGACCAGATACATCATCACAAACCCTAATTAGAAAGTTGCCATAGTCTTCGTATTCATCTGTGTAGACGGCTTCACCTTTGGCATTGGTTTTGATCCTGGCAGTTTTAATGGCACCTACATGATCTGCTGAATTGAATTTTAACAAATTGTAGTTGGACTCATTGTACCACCAATTCCATTCTGCCTTGTACAAACCTACATTTAGTTCTCTGTTGGCCAATGGCTTGCCAACCGGATCCAAGGCTACAATGGAAAATGATTGGGAAATTCCTGATTTCAAATAATGACCACCCCATTCGGATTCAGGTACTTTTATTCCAACATATCCTGAGTAAGCATTGACATCCACAGTGGCATAGTCCTGGCTAAAATTTCCTGATTTTTCAAATACCGTTGTCTTTATTCCTGCCTTAAGACCAGATGCTGGTTTGAAGTCATTGTTTTGTTTAAATACATAACTTGCCGACCCTTGATCATTCAAATTGCCTTCGTACATCTTTTCAGGATAGTAATCAGAAGATCTTGCCGGATCTTCGAATTTATAGCCACGATGGTTTTTGAATTCTTGTATGCGATCACTCCATATAACCTCTACATTGGCCTTAAGCCCTGCCGCAGTAGCACCATGAAGCCATGTTGATTCGAAAGTAAGATTGGGCTCTTTGAAAAGGTTTAAAGGACCTACCAAATTTTCATACCTTATTTTCAAGCGATTGGGTTTTACCGTTTCTACTTTGACCGACTTATAAAAAATTTCTCCTCCTACAGATACGATCCATTTCCAGTTTCCGGTGGGTGCCTGAGAAGAAGTACTGATTTTGCAGTGGTATAAATGATCAATATTTTCAGTAATCATTTTTTCATACTGGATCTTACCCCTGCTGTCTTCAACCTGCAATTTTACAGGAATTCCCGGAGCCAAAGGTTTTTGATGAGAGGTGCCGTGCTGAAATAACATTATACTCACAAACATAGAATCACCAGGTCTGTATACACCGCGCTCACCATAAATAAAGGCATCAAGCCCATCTTTGAGTTGCTTACCATTCACATCAAAATCACTAAGCGGATTGGCATATTGGTCGAGAAGGCTGAGATAACCATATCTGCCATCTTTTTTTGCCATTATGAAACTTGGCTTTTCAGTACATTCTACAGTTACCAATCCATTGCCATCGGTTGCTCCCTTGCCAACAGCCTGTTTTTGAAAATCAAAAAGCGAAACTTCAGCACCACTCATGCCATTGGCGGAGATTAGGTCGTTAACAAAAATGGTCCAGCTTTTGGCATCACCGCTGCCTTTTGCCAATAAGCCGATATTGGAAGAAAAAATGTTTGTTCTGATATAATGATCTCCATAATAGTAATAGGATTTACAAGGATTATTGCCATCGTCATAACCCTCATCGTAGTAAGAATCACCATAGTTGGTGTCATCACTCACAGGCTCATTACAATCCAATCGAAGTACATCCTCTTTTGAAAACCTGATTTCTACGTTGTAAATAGATCCCGGATCTACATTGACCATTTTGCTTAAGTCAAGTGTATATTTTTGCCATTTTTCTTCATTGTTGGCCGGAGAAATTTTTGTAAGATCTACTTTTCCTGTATAGATAATTTTGGCTACAGGTGTGAGATCGTAGTGCTGATCCAGCGCGTTGTACTGCAAAAATTGTAAAACGTTGTTTTGGTATATTTTGGATATTTCAATTTCGACATTTTTAAGATTTATCGCTTGAAATGGGAACCAGATATTTTCGGTTTCAGGCATGATTACCCCTTTACGAAGTGCTTTAACTTCAGGATTAGCAGGAGTAAATGACAGTGACTGACTTACTGCAGTACCGAGATTTTTGCCATTCTTGTTTTTTAACTCTTCTGAAATCGTAAGGCCAATTTCGCTTTCAGGGTATTGCTCCAGATACAATGTGATTCTATTGCCATTTATTTCTGATGGGATTTTTTCATTCCATTCTTTTATTTGGATGATACCATCAAGTATTTGACCTTCATCCAGTGGGTCTGAAAAAATCAGATCTATACTTTTTGCCCCATCTCTTTGCACCTTACTTTCCAAAAAAACGAAATCATTTATACTGACAACTTTTAGGCTTTTTACACCCTTGAAATCGTCATCCAGCTCTGTGGCATCATATTTTATCTGTAATTCAGATTCTTTTGCAGTGCGTGAGATTCCCGAAATGTAAAAGATGTGTTCTTTAGCATTGGTATGTTCCCATCTGATTTTGAGCTGATTGTTGTTGTCTTGAACAGCACTGACTGCTTTCTCAATAACTCCTGCATCCGCATCATCAAGCGCATTTATCCAGCCCTTAACCTGGATAAAGGCATTGCCATTTCCATCTGTTTGGTATTCAATGCCTTCATGTGAAATGGTTAGCTGTTGCTGATAGGTGGCCAGGGCGAGTATAGCAGAAGCTTCTTTTGCGGGTACCCCTTTAAATATTTTGTCCAATTGTATTTCAATTTCATACCGTTGGTTGGATACAAGAGGGTTTTTAGGTTGAAATTCAAGGGTGACAGCATCTTTCCAAATCCATTTTCCCTCTGTTATTGGATCGATACTGGCTATGCCATTCGCCTCCATCTCTGATTGTGCTATAAACTGGTCTGGTATTTTCGAAAACCTGACCATTATGGCATCACGTGACGAAATCCTAAGAGGACTGTATTCTGAAACATATTTATCAATGTTAACCGCTGTCCAACCAAGAGGCAAATCTCCAGCATTGGCCGTTTTCTTTTTACAGGAATAAAGGGCAAGGAAACAGATGGAAAGTAGAAGAAAACTAAATTGTCTGAAAATTACTGGTGCTGTCATGATCTTGAGCTGGTTTAAGCAGATAATCTGTAAAATTACACTATTTCAGGGATAACGAAGAGTACACAAGTTTATGATTTTCATTTTTTTAATGAAAAAAATAAAGTTTAAACATGACTTTTCTGTTACTTTTGACCCAAAATTTCGGTGGCACATTTTTTAGCAGATTTGGATAAAGACTGGACCTTATTTCTCGATCGTGATGGGGTCATTAATCGAAAATTGGAAGCTGATTATGTCAAATCCATCTCTGAATTTGACCTTTTACCCGGTGTTTTGGAAGCTCTGTATCTATTGGATCCATTTTTTGTTCACATCGTTGTTGTAACCAATCAACAAGGCATTGGAAAGGGGCTGATGACCGTCGATGGTCTCTCGTGGATTCATAAATTTCTGTTTCATGAATTGGAAAATGCCAAAGCAAGAATTGACGCCGTTTATTACTGCCCTCATCTTTCAGCCATCGGTTGTTCTTGTCGCAAACCGGCGCCTGGTATGGCTATAGCTGCAAAAAATGATTTTCCATCCATTGATTTTAACAAGTCAATAATCGTTGGTGACAGTATTTCTGATATGCAATTTGGAAGAAATTTGGGTATGAAAACTGTTTTTTGCTCATCCAAGCCACAAATTTCTGATCTCATTGATTTAAATGTGTCCAGTTTGAAGCAATTTGCTGATATACTCATGGCTTATCAATCTTAAGTGTTATTTACATCGTATCTTTGTAAAGTGCACAAAGTTAAATTAATATGACAGAACACTATTTTAGTGGTGCTCCTTGGGAAGAAGAGATAGGTTATGCAAGGGCAATAAAAATAGGAAACAACATTGAAGTTTCCGGCACTACTTCAGTCAAAGACGGATTGGTTTACATGCCGGGTGATGCTTTTCATCAAACCATTAGAATTTATGAGATTGTGAGTTCAGCGCTTCATCACTTTGGAGCAACTTTAAATGATGCAACCAGAGTAAGAATCTTTGTAGTAAATATTGAATCAAATTGGCAAAAGGTTGCCATGGCTCATAAAGCGGCCATTGGGTCAGGAAGGCCTGCTATGAGTATGGTGGGAGTTTCTGCACTAATCGACCCCGATTTGTTGGTTGAAGTGGAAGTAAGCGCTATTATTTAATTAAATACAATTTCGGATTTTGTATAAGGTCAAAGAAATATATTATACATTACAAGGGGAAGGTTATCATTCGGGCAAACCCGCCGTTTTTTGCAGATTTAGCGGCTGCAACCTTTGGACAGGAAGAGAAGAAGACAGAGCAGGAGCTGTATGCAAATTTTGCGATACTGATTTCAGGGGTACAGATGGGGTCAATGGAGGGAGTTATACTGCTCAAGATTTGTGTGATAAAATTATTTCACTTTTTCCTCCTTCTAACAAACAGGTCTTTGTCGTTTTTACGGGTGGAGAACCTGCATTGCAACTCGATGAGGATTTAATTACCGTTTTACATAAACATCAAATCTCAATTGCCATTGAAACGAATGGCACAATAACACTGCCTCAAGGTATTGATTGGGTTTGTGTAAGCCCTAAGGCAAATGCCAGTCTGGTAGTGACAAAAGGTAATGAATTAAAACTGGTGTATCCACAAAGAGAAAACAGACCCGAACAATTTGAAACATTGGAATTTGAACATTTCTATTTACAACCACTTGACGATGTGCATCAGGCAATACATATACAGGAATGCGTAAAGTATTGTTTGGAACATCCCATCTGGAAACTAAGTTTACAAACACATAAAATATTGGGAATTGACTGAATTGGTAAAGTCCGTGGCTTTGATAGCACACGACGGTAAAAAACCGGAAATGGTTTCTTTTGTGATTAGAAATAAAAACAAAATTGAAGGCCTAAAACTTTTTGCTACGGGCACCACCGGAGGCCATATAATGCGAGAAGGCTTTGAAGTTCAGCGTTTGTTGAGTGGCCCAAAGGGTGGGGATGCTCAGATCGCAGCTCTTGTGGCCACAGGAGATGTGGATGCGGTATTTTTTTTCAGAGACCCATTAGACAGACACCCTCACGAACCGGATGTGCAGATGCTGTTGAGATTGTGCGATGTACACAATGTGGCGCTTGCCACTAATCCAAGAACAGCCCAACTGATCATTGATGGCATTCAATTTCAGGAAGAAGAACATGACCAATGAAGATTTTAAAAATAGAGTAGAGAGCGTTCCACATCTGCCCGGTGTGTATCGTTTTTTAGACGAATCAGATACCATTCTGTATGTTGGCAAAGCCAAGGACCTGCGCAATAGACTTTCCAATTATTTTGGTGATAAAAAACAATTGTCGCACAAGACTCGTGTACTTACAAAAAACGCTACAAGAATAGAGTTTACCATTGTTGAGACAGAGCACGATGCCTTGCTTATGGAAAATACTTTCATAAAAAAGTTTCAACCGAGGTACAATGTGAGCCTCAAAGACGGTAAGTCATACTCTTACATTGTAATTAAGAATGAAAGATTTCCAAGGGTCTTTTTTACCAGAAAGGTAATCAAAGATGGTTCGCAATATTTTGGTCCATACACCTCAAAGGGGAGGGTAAAGGTTATTTTTGATGTTGTTAAAAAGTTGTTTCCATTGCGTACTTGCTCTTTCAATCTTACTGAGGAAAATATTAACGATAAAAAATTTAAAGTTTGTCTTGAGTACCATATTAAAAATTGTATGGGCCCTTGCGAACAATTGGAAAATGAAGAAGATTATAACAAAAAAATTGACCAGATCCGGCATATCCTGAAAGGTAATTTTTCCAGAGTGCGTGAGTTCATTCTCCAACAAATGGAAGTCGCTGCAGAGCATTTAAATTTTGAATTGGCTCAGCAATACAAAGAAAGGCTCTCTCATTTGGAAGATTATCAGGCAAAGTCAACTGTTGTAAGCAACACAGTGAGAGATCTTGATGTCTTTACCATTCGTTCAGACGAAAAAATGGCTTTTGTCAATTATCTGAAAATCGTGGACGGTGCTTTGATCAACACCGATACCCTCGAAATTGAAAAAAAATTGGAAGAAGAAGAAGACACAGATATATTAAATTATGTTATTCCCGAAGTCAGAGAGCGCTATCAATCCATTTCACCCGAAATTGCCACTACACACCAGGTAACGCTGCCAGCAGAGATCGATGTTACAATTCCTAAAATTGGTGACAAAAAAAAGTTGATCGAACTGTCGCTTCGCAATTTGGATTATTACATTACACAAAAAAGGAGGAGTGAAGCCGAACGTAAAAACAAACAAAGTCCTGCGGAAAGAATTCTCACCACTCTGAAGGATGACCTCCGAATGAAGGTTTTACCCATGCACATTGAGTGTTTTGACAACTCCAACATTCAGGGCACAAACCCGGTGGCCAGTTGTGTGGTATTTAAAAATGCCAAGCCAGCTAAAAAGGACTATCGACATTTCAAGATAAAGACAGTCGAAGGGCCCAATGATTTTGCTTCCATGGAAGAGGTCGTTTACAGAAGATATAGCAGAATGTTGGAAGAAAAAGTGACTTTGCCCGACCTGGTAATCATTGATGGAGGCAAGGGTCAATTGGGCGCAGCCGTGAAAAGTTTAAAAAAGCTTGAAATATTAGATAAATTGGTAGTGGTTGGCATTGCAAAAAGGCTGGAAGAAATCTTTTTTCCTGACGACTCAATTCCACTTTACATCAACAAAAAATCGGAATCACTCAAGCTAATTCAACATTGTCGAAACGAAGCACACAGATTTGCCATAAGTTTTCACAGAGATCTGAGATCAAAAAATTTCCTGAATAGTGAGCTCATAACCATAGCTGGAATTGGAGAAAAAACAAACCAATTGTTGATAACCCATTTTGGTAGCGTTAAAAAAATCAGGGAAGCAGATGAAGATACGCTATCCAATATAGTGGGTAAAAAACTTGCCCAGACCATTCGCCAACATTTTAATTCACAAGTCGATGAAATCACTCCTGATTTGTCCGACGATTAAATACAAAACAATGAAAAGAATCTATTCCATCTTGTTTTTACTCATTTTTTATGCTATTGGTGCACATGGCCAATACAATATAATTCCCAAACCCAAACAAATGATTTATGGTGCAGGTGAACTTAAAGGCGGGAGATTGGTGCATTTTCGAATTATGGATAATGGCTTTGAGCAGGAAGTGTCATTCCTAAAGGATGCACTGGAAAAAAGAAATTTCACAGTGGATGAGAAGGCTGCCGATAAACCTGCCAGGGTTAGGGATTTTGTAATTGTATTCAAGAAAGATAACACCGAAAAAAAGCCGGAAGCATATCAAATCAAAGTCAACGAAGACGGACTCACCATAGCTTCTCATGATGCATCAGGTATGTTTCGAGGAGTTGTCACCGCTTTACAACTCTTGCCAAACAAATTTCGACATGATTTTAAAATGCCATACTGCACCATCAAAGATGAACCGGTATTTGGCTGGAGAGGATTGATGCTGGATGTGAGTCGGCATTTTTTTAGTGTCGAAGATGTTAAACGTTTTATTGATAGAATGGCTTTGTACAAGTTCAATGTTTTTCACTGGCACCTTACTGATGATGAGGGATGGAGGATTGAAATCAAAGCTTACCCCCAACTTACTTCGAAAGGAGCATGGAGAGTTGCAAGAACGGGTAAATTTGGAACCAGACCAGCGCCAAAATCAGAGGAGCCTACTCCGTACGGAGGATTTTATACACAGGAAGAAATTAAAGAAGTTGTTGATTACGCAAAATCCAGACATATTACCGTGGTCCCTGAGATAGATGTGCCAGGCCATTCCATGGCCTTACTCGCCGCATTTCCTGAACTCTGTACAAAAAAGGAAGCCAAGATGGTTAGCTGTGGCTTTAAGTTTGCTGAATGGTATGGCAATGGCACATTTAAAATGTTGGTTGAAAACATGCTCAACCCGTCTGATCCGCGTGTTTATGAAGTCTTGGATACCATTTTTGGAGAAGTAGCTGAACTGTTTCCAGGAGAATACATCCATGCAGGTGGAGATGAGTGTGATCACAGCTATTGGAAAGAAGATGCAAATTGTAACCTATTTATGCAGCAAAATGGTCTCAAAGATGTGGAAGCATTGCAAGCCTATTTTATGTCCAGAGTAAATAAAATCATCCAATCGAAGGGCAAAAAAATGATTGGCTGGGATGAAATATTATACGGAGGCCTCGCTGAAGGCGCTGCAGTGATGAGCTGGAGAGGAAATAAAGGAGGCATAGAAGCGGCCGCCAAAGGACACAAGGTAGTTATGTCACCAACTACCAATGCTTATTTGGATTATACACAGGGTGACCCTGGACTCGAATTTCCAATTTATGCCAGCCTTTCATTGAAAAAGTGCTTTGATTTTGAGGTTGTCCCTCCGGGTGTTGATTCTACATTGGTCATGGGGGGGCAGGGCAATCTATGGACAGAACACATTCCTGTTTTGTCTCACGCTTTTTATATGACTTATCCCAGGGCTCTGGCACTTTCTGAAAATCTTTGGAGTAGTCGCACTACAAAAGACTGGAATGATTTTACAACTAGACTTGAATTTCATTTCAATCGTTTCGAAAATGATGACTTGCCAATTTGTAAGGCTTTATACGATCCGTTTTTGGAAGTGAAGAGAGTAGGGGAAAACTATTTTTTCACTGCCACCACGGAGTTACCTGAAGGAGTAGTACACTACACCACGGACAATACTTTTCCTCATTCTTCTTCTCCTATTGCAACAACTGAAAAAATAGCCATTCCTGAAGGTGAGGTAATAGTGAGAGCAGCGGTTTTTAAAAATAATGAGCAACTTGGACGAACCTTATCGCTCACACGGGAGGCATTATTGCGCCGAGCAAAATAATGGTTAATTAATAACTGCCAAAATACCTTCGCATAAACCATTCTCCACTCAAAAGCAAAAGGATGATAAAAAACAACCACTTGTAATGAATGATGGCTTTTGAGTGTGTAGTAAGAAATATACTGGGCTTCAATGAAGGATTTTTAATCAAGTCTTCAGCCAATTGATTCAGCTGATTGATAACATACATTTTGCCATTGAATTTATCTGATAAAGCTTTGAGCACATCGTGCCTTGCTGTAAGGTCATAGGCTTCCAATTGGAGGGCTTCAACAGAAAATTTCCCATCAAACACGAGTGACTGTCCTTTGTACATGGTGCTGGCATGGTAGCGGTAAGTTCCCGATGGAATCTGTCCCGCATCCAATACATAGTAATTGCCGTTTTTTGTAAATGTAAATTTGTATTCTTTTTTGTTTTCATCTTTAATAGACAAAAACACCTCAGGATCATTAATCATTTCATAAGCATCATTGTATAGTTGTGCGTCAAAGATGATGTTTTCATTGTCTTTGAATAGCTGCTTGGGAAGATTGACTTTAAACTTACGCTTATCATCTTTTACGGTTACAAGTTGGATAATTTTATTAAGCAATTCTTCGCAGCTTTCATTGTTTTGATAGGAAGCGAATTCAGTTAATCTCCATTTCCAGAGACCTTCACCCGCGAGAACTGCATTTTTAATTCCATTCTGTTCATTGAAACTTAACAATGGATATTTCGTTGGAATTTTTTTTATTTTTTGAAAAAACAGCACTTTAGAGGTTGCCCCATTTTCATAATTTCCAAAAAGATTAAGTAATGGTGGAAATTTGCCTACCCTTGATTTTAACTCATCACTCAGTGTAAACAAATCAAAGCCGCTGGCAATCGATGCTTCTGCTTCTTCATTTGTTCTGGAGTTGCCCTTTATTTTAAGCACATCTTGAATGAGGTTGAAGCGACTTTGATTGATTTGGGTGCCGGCAATAAAGACAACAGGAATTTTTTTATTTTTAATTATGGTAAGTTCCGATGCCAGATCATATTGATCAGATGGAAGATTGTGCATGATCACAACATCAAAATCTGCTATATTGGGTTTGTCTGGCCCTATAAGTGCAGTGGTAGCTTTGTAGTTTTTGTGGTTAGAAATGAGCTGGTTGATAACGGCCATATCCGGATGAGGAGCATTTCCGAGAATCAATACATTTTGCCTGCCATCCAATACTTCAATATAAATTTCTTTTTTATTGTTAATCAGAGACACTTCTCCTGCCACCTGGCTAAGACTTATGGTATATCTCACAATACCGGTTTGGTTAGCATCTACCAGGAATTGTACAGTTGTAAAAAAGTCGTTTTGGTTGATGTTAATATTTTGTTCGGCTATCAATTGCCTGCCAATGCCATCTGACTTTTCCAACTTGAGTTTAGTGGTAGCTCCTGAACATGAACTGGCCCCAATATCTACTTGTATTGGAAATTGATCTCCCAGATAGGCAATTCGATTGCTCAGCACGTTTTTAACAATCAGGTCCTTTCTTATGGAAGTATCTCCTAAAGCCACGGTGTAAAATGGAGCATTAAATTTAACGGGGGCATAGGCTGGATGGCCGCCTTCATTAAAGATGCCATCCGAAAGCATTATTACTGCACCAACATTTTGATCGGCATAATTGTCATAAATGTATTGAACCGCTTTTTCAATGTTGGTAGCGTTTCCACTTATTTTTTCAGTGGTATCAATGGCTACATCTTCTGCAAAATTTAACTTAGAGACTTCAAATTTATTTCCAACTTTTGAAATCAAGGAGGCAAGTGCTTCTTTTACTTCTTTTTGTTGTTTTACGTTTGAAAAAACCGACTTTGAATTGTCCTCTGCGATGACAATGATGGGATCTTTCTGCTCCTCTTTTACTGATTTTATTACTGGCCCTAAAAGCAATATGCAAATTAGCATGACGGCCAATGCCCTAAGCACAGCCATGGTTGGCTTTACCCAGCCAAAGGCATCAGCAAATTTGTGTTCCTTGTTGTATAATAGGTAGGCATATAGCAAGCCTGCTGCCAAAGCCAAAAATAAAAACCACCATGGGTAGGGCAAACTAATGTTCTCAATCACAAATCGTGAATTTTAGAGTGCAAAGATCAAAAATTATTCGAATCTCAATTTGTAAATATAAGTTAATTAAACATTTAACAATATTTTTGCATTATCTATTGTATAATTACGTTGTGATGATAAAAAATATGAAAAGAGGTATAATTTGGTTTTTTCTGCTGCTATTAGTGGTGCAGAAGTTATCAGCTTCTTACATGCTGATTCCAATGGATCACAAAACTCAAAAAAATCACCTTAAAGCATATGGTATTACTTATTGGGTTATCAATCAAGGGGTTGAAGCTTATTGGTTGCTCAATTACAGGGGTGGCAGTTTTGCCTTTTACCATACTGCTGCTTTTGAAAAGGAATGTAAAGTTAGAGGCGTTAGTTATGAGGTAATTCCCGATGGCGAGTTTCTTAGAATCAGGGAGTTAATAGCTGACCCCGAAACCAATCAAGAGGCAATTAAGCTGGAAAAAGCGCCCAAAATTGCGGTTTATACCCCTGATTACAACGAAAAAGGCAGTCGAATTCAGCCCTGGGATGATGCAGTAACACTTGTGCTTACTTATGCAGAAATACCCTATGAAACTATCTATGACAGGGGGGTGCTGGAAGGCAAACTTGCAGAATACGACTGGCTTCATTTGCACCATGAAGATTTTACCGGTCAGTATGGCAAATTTTATGCTTCCAATGGCAGCCAGCCATGGTACAAAATCAATCAACAGAAATCTGAGGAACAGGCAATAAGCCTTGGCTACGCTAAAGTCTCCCAAGTCAAATTAGCTGTTGCCAAAAAAATCAAAGAATTTGTAGAGGGAGGAGGCTTTATGTTTGCTATGTGTTCCGCTACTGATACCTATGATATTGCATTGGCTGCTGAAGGTCTGGATATCTGCGACAAAGTTTATGATGGCGATGGTTATGATATTCACGCACAATCAAAATTGGATTACTCCAAAACCTTCGCATTCAAAGATTTTGAATTAATCCTCAACCCAATGGTGTATGAGCATTCAGACATCGACAACAAAGACCGAGGCTTGGCCGTTGAAGAAGATTATTTTAACCTTTTTGATTTCTCCGCCAAATGGGACCCCATTCCTTCTATGCTCTGTCAGAATCATACTCAAACAGTGAAAGGTTTTATGGGGCAATCCACATCTTTTAAACGCAGTCTTATCAAAAGTGAAGTACTCGTAATGGGCGAAACAAAAGTTGCTGGTGAGGCTAGATACCTCCATGGTAGCTACGGCTACGGTACATGGACTTTTTATGGAGGTCATGACCCTGAAGACTATCGCCACTATGTACACGACCCTGAGACCGATTTGAGTTTGCACCCCAATAGCCCTGGCTATCGCTTAATCCTCAATAACATTCTATTCCCGGCTGCCGAAAAAAAGAAAAGAAAAACCTAATCATTCTATCTTCTTTGGTTCCCCCAAAGCACTTTTTTCTTCTTCGGCTCCTGTTGTGGGATTGCTCTTTGATACCCTGATGAATTCATCTACCAGAATTTCTGTGATTTGTTTCGATTGCCCATTGGCTTCATAGCTGCGGTATTGAATGGAACCGTGGATGGCTATTGTGTTGCCTTTTGCCAATTGAGACCCCATGTTTTCAGCGGTTTTGCCCCATGCAATCAAGTTGTGCCATTGGGTGTTTTTGACCAATTCCCCTTTTTGGTTCTTATAAAATTCGGTGGTTGCCAAGGTGGTAGATGCTTTTTTCATACCAGTAGAAAATGTTCTCAAATCTACTTCTTTGCCCAGGTTGCCCATTAAATGAACTGAATTTCTAATTGCTTTCATCTTTTTTCTCACAAAAGTGGAATCAATTTTTTGGAAAGCCATTTAATAAACATATATAAACGTTTATACACATTTATAAATATATTAACAAATAAATTATTTGTATTTAACTGATTTTCATAATATTGAGATAATATTATAAAAGGCTTTACACAATGTTATTTTGAAGCCTGCCCATGTTGCAACCTTTCATACAAAGAAAACGCAAGTAAAAACTGTTTTTCTTCATGAATGCTAAATCGGATATCATTAAACATACGATCTGTAAGAGCATTCCTATCTCCAAAATTCACGCTTGCAAAGGCCGCTGCTCCAGCCTGTAGTATTCGTGTCTTTTTTGATGAAACATCCACCCATTTGCCGATGGCTTTTAAATGGAGGTCATAAAAAACTCCTTTTGCATTCATCTTTCCATAGGGTTCTTCGTTGACAAACAACTCAATGGTACCTTCATTTTTAACAAATGCAAATTCTGAGTCATTCATGTATATAACAGCTACATGATCTCCCTTTTTAGTTGCCTTTTTCTCAAAATAGGCCCCAACTGTTTCATTAAAAACCGTAGTAAAAAAAATGGGCTTGCTACCATAAGCTCTTTTTCCCTGGTACCTGTAAGTGGAAAGATTGGTGAGTTCATCCTCCTCCAAAGGAATTAAGTCCTTTTTAACACCCTGTGTCAACTTTCTTAAATCATTGATTTCTTTGTACAATCGGGATTTCTGATTACCCAAGGAGCTCAGAAAGCGGAGAAATTTAATTATCATAATGCAACTGATATAGCTACAAAAATAGGGATTCCCCCCAATTGAAAAATACTTTCATTGGTTGAGGTCAATTATAAATTAGAAACTTCTGCTCAAATGGGGATTGTTGGCGAGCAAACTTTTTCGAAGTCTCCTTAAGGCTCGGTCCTTTATTTGCCTGACCCTTTCTCTTGTGAGGCCATACATTTCTCCAACTTCCTCCAAATTAAGTGGTTTAGTCTGGTCGATGCCAAAATAAGCCGACAAAATCTGTATTTCCCGGGGCGCGAGAGCTGCCATTCCATATTTGATTTCATCCCTTAAAGACTGTTCCATCAATTTTAAATCAGGACTCTCTTCGTCGCCGTGTGTGAGTGTGTCAACCATTGCAATAGATCCTTCCTCATCACTCAGTGGTGCATCTACAGAAAGATGGTTACCTGCACCGGAAAGCACGGTAGATACATCTTGAGGATTCATATTGAGCAAATCTGCCAATTCTTCAATTGTGGGCTCTCTTTCAAACTCTTGTACAAAGGATAAAAAGGCTTCATTTACCTTTGTATACATATTCATTTTGTGCAGGGGTATTCGCACCATTCTCGAATATTCCACTATCGCCTGAATGATGGACTGTCTGATCCACCAAACCGCATAAGATATAAATTTAAAGCCTTTGGACTCATCAAACCTTTTAGCTGCTTTCATCAGTCCAACGTTTCCCTCATTGATGAGGTCACTGAGTGACAACCCGTGATTTTGGTATTGTTTTGCTACGGAAACTACAAACCTAAGGTTTGCCCTTGTGAGTGTATCGAGTGCATCGGTATCTCCTTCTCTGATTCTTTTTGCTAAAGAAGCTTCTTCTTCAGAGGTTAATAATTCAATTTTTCCAATGTCCGAGAGATATTTGTCCAATGCAACACTCTCCCTGGAGGTGATCTTGTTGGTGATCTTTAATTGTCTCATGTGGTAGAAATGCTGTTTAATTAATATAGACAATAAATTGTGCTAAAAAGTTTCGCTTTCTCTACCAAAGCCTTAACATTCTATGATTTCAATGCAGCTTTATAGGTCAAAAGGCATCTTTCTCTTGCCATTTTGTGATCAACCATTGGTTTTGGATATTGGGAGGTGTGCAATTCCGGTATCCACTTTTTTGCATATTTCCCATCAGCATCAAATTTTTCTGCTTGCGATGCAGGATTGAAAATTCTGAAATATGGGGCAGCATCTGTGCCGCTTCCCGCAGCCCATTGCCAGCCTCCTACATTACTGGCTTGTTCATAATCCAGCAATTTTTCTGCAAAATAAGCTTCTCCCCATCTCCAGTCTATAAGCAAGTGTTTTGTGAGAAAGCTGGCGACCACCATCCTCACCCGATTATGCATATAACCTGTTGCATTTAATTCTCTCATACCAGCATCCACCATCGGATAACCAGTCTTTCCTTCTTTCCATTTTTCAAATGAGCTGACATCGTTGAGCCATACTATTTTGTCATACTCGGGTCTGAATGCTTCAGAAATTGTGTGTGGAAAATGAAATAATATCATAGCATAAAAATCTCTCCAGATCAACTCATTGAGATAGGTAGCATTCAATTTTAATGCTTTCATTGCTTTCTCCCTTATGCTGATGGTGCCAAATCTAAAATGTATCCCCAACTTACTGGTGCCAGGCACTGCGGGATAATCCCGCGTTTGATCATAATGCATTATCAAAGAAGTGCTAACCGTTTTGGGCGGAAATGAAAGGCCTCCTGATTCAAAACCCAGTTCTGCCAAAGAGGGTATCTTGAACGGTTTTGTAACTTTGGAAAATTGATCAATATGTTTCTCTGAGGGCCAGGAAATCAGAGGCTTGGGTACGCCATTTTGGGTTTCACTATGTAACTTGGAAAGCCATTTGTTTTTGTAAGGTGTAAATACAGTGTAAGGCTTACCATCGTCTTTAAGGATTTCATTGCCTTCAAAAATTAAGTGATCTTTGTGCCCATACATAGTGACATTATACTGTTCAAGCACCTTTTTTACTGCTGCATCTCTCTGGGCTGCATAGGGTTCAAGGTCGTAATTAAAATATACAGCTTGAATTTTGAACCTTTGTGCAAGCTCTTTCCAGAGTTGTTGCGGATCACCATGTAATACCAATAATGAACTCCCTAAATTTCTGAGCTCCAAATCCAAATCTACAATGGTGCGGTGAATGAAATCAACCCTCGCATCATTTTTTGGCAAGCTATCCAAAATGTTGTGATCAAAGATAAAAACCGGTATCACTGGCAAGCCGGATGTCAGCGCAGCAAAAAGTCCGCGATTATCGCTGATTCTTAAGTCTCTCCTAAACCAGAAAAAATTTACATTCATCTTACGGATAGTGGCTAATTACAGTAAAACCCGGCTGCAACGGATTTGCTTCCTTTTTTAGGGTATCAAAAAAATTTGGACCCAGGGTTAGATAATACTGCATAAAATTGTCGTGCCTTTCCTGAAGACCACCGCCTGGAAAAAGTTTGTTTTTTAGATTTGTAAGTTGGTTGATGGCTGTTTCTTCATTTTTCTTAATGGCTCTTTTTATTCTTTGTTCTATGTGCTCAACCGATTTTGTCACTTTTACCTTTTCTGCCTCTACAAAGGAAGCAAGGGTTTTGTCAGCACCTGCCGCTTTGGATGCTATCAATTGAAAAATGTGTGCTATGCTTCCTGCTTCTTCCTCCAGTGAAATGTCAAAGCTTGTGGCTTTATGAATGTATTTATCTACCAGCAAGCTTTCTTCTAAAAATAAGTCTTGCCAAGCCATATCATGTTTGTTTAGGGTTTGACACTGGGCATTACTGATCCAAAGCATTGAATCTCGTCTCACCAATACAGGGAAAAAAATACCGAAATGCTCAAATTGTGTCTTTCTCTCCAGCCAGTAAGCTAGCTCACCCCCGCCTCCAATATAGGCCAGGTTGGGTAAAATGAACTCTTCATACAAGGGTCTGATGACTACATTGGGACTGAATTTTTCAGGTTGTTGCTCTAATAATTGTATGATCTCCTCCCTGCTGAATTTTAATTGAGTGTTGTTAATTTCAAAATGTTCTCCATTCAATACCACACGCTCCCTGACGCCATTTTCCATGTAAAAGAGATTGATCTCTCTGGCATGTGCTTGTGAGTGGTAGCCCAAACCTTGCCATCGATCCTGACTCTCGCGGATTAATTCTGCAGAAGGGTGGTCCAACAACTCTTGCTTCATCACTCCTTTAAAATGATCTTTCAAAGCTACATCATCCATGTTTAAAACAATCAGTCCATATCGGCCAAACAATTGATTGAGCAATTTGAATACAAAATCATTGTATTGATTACTTCCCTCCAAAGCAGTATCCAGCATACTTGCCAATTCAACAGAAAATGGGCTTGTACCAAACAATGATTTTACTTCTTCGATCACTATCGGTAGTCCATCCAATGTTAATCTGCCCACTGGCCCTTTCCCTTCATTTTGCCATACAATTTTACGTTGGAAAAGGTGTAAATGATTGATTTCTTCAAAATCATGGTCTTCACTGCCAGAGATGAAAATGGGTACAAAATGATATGAAGGGAAAGATACTTTTAGCTGTTCTGCCAAATTGATGGCAGAAAATATTTTGTAAATGTAATAAAGTGGCCCTGTAAGTAATGATGGCTGATGTGCTGTGACAACTGTAAAAGTATTTTCTTCAGATAGCGCTGTGAGGTGTTGCGTTTGTAGCTCACTCATTTCATGACCATCATAATGTTTATACAACACGGATTGAAGCAATTTTCTGTCAATTGCATACCGTTTACGATCTTCAATGGCTTTAGCAAATCCTGACAAATCAGGGAGGTAGTTGAAAAAAGCACTGAAGTTTTCCGGGTGATTCCTGTATATTACATCTCTTCGGGTAAAAGGCCTGACTTCCTCAAAGTTGATCTTGTGTATCTCCATCATTGTATTTAGACATGTTATGCCAAACACACCTAACTAAAATAAGTTCAGGTGGAAGGTCAGTCTTTGGAAAAATAACCAGCTACCAATTTGCCCGAAGTAGCTGCCATGCCAGTTACGGTACCAATGATCAATCCTGTTAGGGTAAAAATCAGTGATGGGGCAATGTTTCCAAAAATGCCAGCAACCAAAGAAGCGGCTTTTTCTGATGCCAAGCCATCTTTGATCCCTGCAATGCTTACCCAAATCATTGTGGCAATACCAGTGGCTATTCCGGCTGCTTTTAGTTTTGAGCCTTTATAGAACATCGCCGCAACGAAAATAAGCGTGGGAATACTCCACCAGGGCAAAAAGAACGTACCACAAAGGGTGATGACTGTTGCCAACAAACTATATATTTTGTCACTCATGATGGTTATTGGTTGATTTTAATGGTTTTTGTTTTTGTTATCTTTTCCGGATTCGAACTATGATTCAGTTCATTGTACTTGTGGTCCGACCATGTGGCTACCATGTTTTTATAATACGGGCTCAATGGGTTACCAGATTGCCCTCCCGGATAAACACCGTAGGCCTTTGTTTTCTCTCCTCCTGCCATATCGATGATCATTCGCCATGAAGGTCCGTATGACTCACCAACGGCATTGATGGCATCTGTGGTCCCATCTACGGATAAACCTCTGACAGAGAGGGCCGGAAGCCGGGTATAATGATTAATGTTGAGTGGTTTATGACTGCCCCATGGAATGTTGTTTTTTGCAGCCTGTTCTCCTGTGCTGATTTTGTCGAAAGCACTTAAGACAATGGCTCTTCTGTCTTCCTTTTTTTCAGGAGTAGAAATAAGGTCAAAAATCATTGAATTGGTATCTCTGCTTATCAAATCTACCATTCGCCAATCTTCAGGGTACAATATGTCCATTGTGTCTTGATGCATCAATATTTCATCAAACGTAAGCTCGTATATTTTTTTAAAGAGCGCTTCATAACTGGTAGCCGCCATGCTCGAAGCTGTGTAATTATAATCCCATGACGACCATTGTTTGATCAATGGATGTTGGGCATGTTTGGTTTTTAAGATGTCAAGAAGTACAGGCAACGATTTGGATGCAAAATAATTGAAGTTGTCAGCTTGCATTTTTTTCATCTTGGCTACATCCCATTTGGCAGTATCTCTCAGTTTCTGATTGATACTCATGTTTCTGGCGTGCTCAAATTTTCCTGTATAATAATATGGGTAATCTTTTCCTGCAGATCGCTGGTTGGAAGAGGTTACATAGCCTGAAATGGGATTTTCTATATAAGGATTTTGATCGCGCGGTATGTAATGCTGCCAATCACCTTCAGGATTGGAGGCAGGTTCCACAAATCGCCCATCTTCATTTTGTCGGATCGGAAATAATCCATTGACAAACAGGGCAATTTCCCCACTTTCTGAAGCGAATATGAAATTTTGTGCAGGGGTGTTGAAGTGCCTCAGTGCTTTTTTAAATTCTGCTTTGTTATGGCTTTTCATCACATCTATGAAGGTCATAAATTCTGCCTCGTTTTTTACATCTACCGGCAACCAACGCACTGCCAGGTCTGTTTTTCCATCGTTTGACTCAAAACGTACCACACCTTTATCGATGTAAATGATCGTATCAAGCACATCGGGCATGTTTTTTATTTTTATGGTTTTTACAACCTTCTTCGCTTCTTTTACTCCTGTGCCTGATTTATAGGTTGTCTTGTCATTCCCTGTCCAGACAACGTGAAAAAGATCCTCCACATCTTGCGATACATTTGTTTCTCCCCATGCTATGTAATCATTGAAGCCAATCATTATTCCCGGAAATCCCGGGAACGACACACCATACGCGTTTACTTCAGGTGTCACAATATGCTCTTCAATCCAAATTGATGGCAAAGTCAGTGAAAGGTGGGGATCATTGCACAGGATCGCATTGCCGGTCAATGATTTTGATGGAGACACCGCCCAATTGTTGCTCCCTATTCCCTTGGTTCTGTTTTCATAGTAGTATTGATAAAAAGGCCCCTGCGAAATTGAATCCGGGGCTTCACTGGCATGTTCATTCTTAAAGTCATATTTTCTTTCATAGGGAATAACCGGATAACCACCATCGTTTTGTTCGGGATAAAATTCATCAAATAATTTTCTACCCAAAACAGCAAGGCTGTTGGTGGATTCCAGGTCGTCAGATCTCCCACACAAAACATCGGCCATCGAACTATAAACAAGGGCACTTTTTTTCACTGTCCACAATTCTGGCTTAAAATCAAGTAGTTTATATTCAACAGGATAATCTGCTGGCTTAAGTTGTGATATATAAGCATTGACTCCATCCACGTATCTTTGCAACAATTTCATAGATTCCGGATGTTTTGACCATGCAATCACTGCATTCTGTGCGGTGGTTTCAATCAGACTACGGTTACGCGATTTGTCAAATGCCAGGGTCAATGGTCCCATAACTTCTGATAATCGACCTTCAGCGGCCCTGGTCATAAAATCCATCTGAAAAAGTCGGTTGGATGCTTCTGTGTATCCTTGCAAAAAGAGAGCATCTTCCATGGAAGATGCATAGATATGAGGCACCCATCTTTCGTCATATACAATGGATGCTTTTTGCACACCATTCATTGTCAATTCTTCATCTCCTGGCATCAATGAAGTGGTATTGTTCCAAACTCCGGCAACCGGATGAAGAAAGTGAGCCAACGGAGGTAGTGGATTCCCGGGTATTGATATCCGGCCATCTAGAAATAAGATCAATCCCAAAGTCGTCAAAATACTCAAAAGTGTTGCTACGTGTTTCAAGTGCTCTATTTTTTGTTAAAGATAAGATTTTGACCAGAATTTGGAACTTTTCTGTATGTTTTGCGGTCCTTAGCTAATATTTTTAAAAGGAATTGTCATATTTGTAGTTTAACTCATACGATGAAACAGATAATTACGCTGATTTTTTTACAATTTTTTAGTTTGATCGGCTGTCACTCGTCAGTTCCCGTCAATGTCGACCCCCAACTGAAAGAAAAAAAAGTGCTCTCAGGTGCAGAAAACATGCATGCGTATTTGCCATTGCTTAAAAATAAACGAGTTGCTTGTGTGGTCCATCATGCCAGTAGAGTAGGAGATAACCACCTGATAGATACTTTACTGGCTCTTGGCATCCAGGTGGTTAAAATCATGGCTCCGGAGCACGGCTTCAGAGGAACCTCCGATGCAGGCGAAAAGGTTCAAAACGACACAGATTCCAAAACCGGCATCCCTATCGTGTCGTTGTATGGAAAAAGTAAGAAACCCACTGCTGCCATGTTGGAGGATATAGACATTGTACTCTTTGATCTGCAAGATGTGGGAGCCAGGTTTTATACCTACATTTCAACGCTACACTATGTTATGGAAGCTTGTGGCGAGTTGGGAAAAAAATTGATTGTCCTGGACAGACCCAACCCCCATGTGCACTATTTGGATGGACCTATGCTTGAAGATGGATATCAATCTTTCATTGGCATGCACCATGTGCCAACAGTTTATGGCATGACCATAGGCGAATATGGTAAAATGATTAATGGAGAAATGTGGACCAGCTACAAACAACAAATAGATTTAATGGTAGTACCCTGTGTCAATTTTAAAAGAAGTGTAAGATACGACATACCACTACCACCTTCTCCCAATTTGCCCAACCCAACCGCTGTTTTACTTTATCCCACTCTTTGCTTTTTTGAAGGCACCGACTACAGTGTTGGCAGAGGCACCTCAAAGCAATTTCAGGTCATTGGACATCCGGGTATGAAAGGTGACTATTCTTTTACCCCTGCCCCCAATTTAGGTGCAAAAGACCCATTTCAAAACGGTAAAAAATGTTTTGGTTATGACTATTCAGGATCTTCATTGGAAAGTTTATTTGCCATGAAAAAAATCGATCTTCAATTAATTGTTAATGTATATAAAGAAACGGTAGCAGCCAATCAGAATTTTTTTCTGGATAACTTGTTTTTTGACAAGCTTGCGGGTACAGACAAGTTTAGAAAAATGTTGATCGATGGCAAATCCGCAGAAGAAATACGGTCAAGTTGGCAACCGGCACTAAATGAATTTTCCAGGATAAGAGCCAAATACCTGATTTATGAATAAAGTTATTTTTTTGCTTTGCATCGTCTTTACTGCCTTATCCTGCAGGAAACTTACGTCCCAGCAGCATGCCGTCAAAAGTACAGTTGTTTTTTTGGATAGTCTTGAAGCATCAAAAGTAATTACTGTAGATGACGCTGAAGGGTTTTTCAAGCAAATCAACACCACAGATATTTCCATTCAGATGAAAATGCCCATTAAGGATTTGGGCGCTGATGTTAAAGGTAAATTTACAGGCTACTTGAAAACACAAGTAATGGACTTTTCCAAAACAGAGCGTGAAGGTCTGATGCCTATCTGGGATAAAGTTTTGAAGTACACCCATTCAATTAATAAGGAAATCCAACAACCTCTGCAATTGGTTAAAATCAAAACCGATCACTATGGACCTAATGTTTTTTATACTAGAGGCAATATTGTATTTATTCCTCAAAATGTTTTGAAGAATATCAATCCAACCATCTTGTTTCCCATAATGATCCACGAATGGTGGCACGTACTTGCTGAATTTAACCCTGTCTTAAGGGATAGTATTTACCAGGTTTTTGGTTTTGAACGACATGGTCTAAGCTTAAAATTCCCAGAAAATATAAAGCAACGATTACTCACAAATCCGGATGGGGCAGATTTGTCTTTTGCAATTCCTTTGGGCAATGGCAATTGGCTGATGCCAATAATTTACGCTTCATCCAGGGGATATGAACCACAAAAGATCAATTTTATGGGCCACCTCAAAATGGAAGTGGTAAAAATATTGTCAGATGGAACCGTGGAAATACCCACTGAAGCAAAACGAATGGAACAAGCCAAAGACATGGATGTCTTTTTTGAAAAAATTGGAGATAACACACAGTACATTATTCACCCGGATGAAATTGCAGCAGATAATTTTATGCTCGCATTAATTGCTGCAAATGAAAACAACTTCTCAAAATTTTCGAAAACCGGAAGAATAAAGGTTGAAAGCGTTTTGAAATTACTAAAATCGAAAAATTGACGCCTTTCTCATTTAAGCAACCAAGCCCGTGGTTCTATTTCTTTTCTGATTTTAGCCAATGTAGATGTCATCTGGGCTTCGGTACACCTGATTTTTAATCCCACTCTGGTGGTAGAATCATTGTCAGCTTTATACACTTCATATCCCAACTGCTCCAATTTTGTGGTCATTCTTTGAATATGTCTTGATTTCTTAAAGGAGCCGGTAATGATTACATAGTCAAATATATGATTGTCAGATACTTGAATATTGTTTGTTAAAGTGTTGCTTGAAATATTTGAGGTTGTATCAACTCCCGATTCAAGTGTTTCTGTCGATGCAACTTGTTCGTCTTTACCGTTTTGGGGCAAGGTGTCATTGCTTGTTTTTTTGATTACCGCAACTTCAGAAGAGCCGCTTTCCCATTTAAAAAACAGCAGGAAGTAAAATAGAATTACGGCAAATAGTGCCACCAGCGCCCATTTAATCCAACCATAATTTTTCGATTTTCTCTGCTGAAATGTGGCAATTTCAACCGCAGGAATGGTTTCCGGCCCCTGGGAATAAGTTCTTTTTACCTCTTCTATGGGTGAAATGGATTGCAGTCCGCCCCAAATCTTATCAACCGTTTGGGGATTTTGTTCAAATACTACCTGTTGGCCATCGTGGATCAGACTTCCAAGTCCAAATAAATCGGCTTTTCCATTTTCCTGGATGGCATTCCGGAGTTCCTCTGCTTCGGCATTGTAAATGGTTTCATAGGCTTTGGGTAGGGTGGTATATGGGTCATCTATGCGTTCGTCAAAGATTAGTTTGAATGTTGGAGGAAGTAATTCTGTCCTTTGAGAGGAAAATTGAGCTGGCTGCCGTTTAACAGATAAAACGCCTATGCCGGGCAGGGTCAGCTTCTGATCCCGGTACAACAAATATTGTATACATTGCTCCAGCGTTAATTCCATAAAATTTCTTTCAGATCAAATTTGTATTTCAATCGGAAAGCTCAAATTTATATAGTGTTGTGAAATAATTGTGCCAAAAAGGTGAATTATATGTATTTGTATCAAAAGCATGTCGGTTAATTTCAAACCAAATACCTCCTGGGTAGGTTATTATCTGAGAAAAGGCTGATAAAGGCTATTTTTGTGTGAAAATCGATAAAATGCAATTTGTAGACAGGATCAAAAGGGTTAAATCAGAAAAATTATTCAAAAAATCGAAGACACTTTTTCCGGGCGGTGTCAATTCGCCAGTCAGGGCATTTAAGTCGGTCACCGGGGCTCCCCTGTTTATTGCAGCTGGCAACGGATCGAAAATTACGGATGAAGATGGCAATGTTTTTACTGATTTTTGTGCCTCATGGGGGCCTTTGATCCATGGTCACAATGATGTAGATATTCAAAAAGCCATAGTGAAAACGGTAAAAAAGGGTACAAGTTTTGGTACACCCACACGTTATGGCACAGAGATGGGTGAGCTCATCATACAAAATCACCGCTTTCTTGAAAAAATGAGGTTTGTTTGTTCCGGTACAGAAGCAGTCATGTCTGCCATCAGACTGGCCAGAGGATATACCGGTAAAAGCAAAGTCATCAAATTTGAGGGCTGTTATCATGGCCATGTTGATGCACTTATGGTAAAAGCTGGCAGTGGGCTTGCAACTTTTGGAACCAGTACATCGAGTGGAGTACCGGATGCAGTGATTCAAGATACAATCGTTTTGGCGCTCAATGATCTGGATGGCTTTCATAAGGTCTTAAAAGATTCACACGACCAAATAGCCTGTGTCATCATTGAACCTGTTCCAGCCAATAATGGCTTGCTTTTGCAGGACCACAATTACCTGTCATGGATACGCAAATATTGTGATGAATTTGGGGTTTTACTCATCTTTGATGAAGTCATTTCAGGGTTTAGACTGGGTTTTGAAGGCGCATCAGGGTATTACAATATCCAGCCCGATTTAATCACATTTGGTAAAATAATAGGAGGGGGCTTGCCGGTTGGCGCCTATGGAGGCAGGGCTGAAATTATGTCCATGATCGCTCCGGATGGCCCGGTATATCAGGCTGGTACGCTGAGTGCCAACCCGGTAACGCTGGCTGCGGGTATGTCAGCCTTAAAAAAATTGCTTAAACCAGGCTTCTATGAAAGCCTTAGCGAAAAAACCCAATATTTAACCCAAAAACTAAATGATGTTTTTGTCAAAAATGATGTGAACATGTCAGCCATTTGTGTGGCTTCCATTTTTTGGATCAAATTCACCAAAAACAGGATTTTTTCTCCAGATCAAATAGGGACAGACACCACTGAGAAATTCAAAATCATCCACCACGAGTTGCTGCAAAGGCTTATTTATTTTGGCCCTTCTGCCTATGAGGTAGGCTTTGTATCAGGCGCACATACTTATGAAGATCTCGACTTATTAATAGCAGCAATGGACGATATTACCCTCCAATACAAAAATTGGCTGCAATGACAAGATGGCTCCCTGTTTTGGTCATGATGTACATGGTGGCAGCCCTTGCCTGGTGGAGTGTACTTTTATTGCAACAGAATGAGCAGCTTTACATACTCAAATCTGAAAAAATACAAACAACAGCCGGGAGCAAAATACTTGAAACCAATTATGAGAAACAGCGCAAGATGATCATGGGAGAAGGTCTGGTCTTTGCCATTTCCATGGTGCTGGGCACTTACTTCATTTACAAATCCAACATTCGGGAGATGAACCTCTCCAGAAGGCAGAGTAATTTTTTATTGTCGGTTTCACACGAACTTAAATCGCCCCTTACCTCAATTAATCTGGGGCTCGAGACACTTAAAAAAAGAACACTGTCACAGGAAAAAATTGTAGAGGTGGCCAATATGGCTTTAAAAGAAAGCAGAAGATTAGAAAACCTCATTTCCACCATTCTTACTGCAGCAAAAGTTGAACACGGCTACGTGCCAAAGAAAGAAGGACTCAATCTGGTTGATCTCATTCATCAATTGTCAAATCAGTATAACAGTCGTTATCCCGATCAACCAATTCTTACAGATATCAGGGTAGATGAAGCAATCATTTTAGGATCAAAGCAGGATATACTCTCATTATTGACCAATTTATTGGAAAATGCTATTAAATATGGAAAAAACAGCCCAATAAATCTGATTTTATCTGATGACCGTACTTTTTGGAAAATTGAACTCACAGACGAGGGGCCCGGAATTCCACCTGATGAACGGGAAAAGGTCTTTGAAAAGTTTTACAGAATGGGCAACGAAGAGACCAGAAGTTCAAAGGGAACGGGACTCGGTCTTTACATAGTCAAAAAAATTGTTGATAGCCATAACGGCAAAATAGAGTTGACTCAAAATCGCCCAACTGGTAGCAAATTTGTGATTCATTTACCCAAAACTTCAAGAAATGAAAATTCTATTGGTTGAAGATGAATCCGAAATAAGGAAGTTGATGAAATTCAACCTGGAATTGGATGGTCACCTTGTGGATGAAGCCATTGATGGGAGAGAAGCCATGCAAAAATTTACCGAATACAGTTATGATGTCATCGTTTTGGATTTGATGCTGCCTTTTATTGATGGGCTTGAAATTTGTAAAAAAATCAGGGATGTTGACCAGCATACAAAAATCATCATTGTTTCAGCACGGGATGGAGTTCAGGATAGAATTTTGGGGCTCAAACTTGGCGCCGATGATTATCTGACAAAACCCTTTGATTTGGAAGAGTTTTTACTCAGAGTCAATAATTTGGGAAAACGTCTGGGAGAAAAACCTATAAAACTTCGTGAATTTGAATTTGGTGCCAATACAATTCAATTCGACCAATATTTTGCTATTACGGCCAACGGACAAATAAACCTTACACCCAGAGAAGCTGAATTGTTGAAATGTTTTATCGAAAATAAAAATAAGGTCATCACACGAAAACAAATTCTTCAGGATGTCTGGGGCTATGATGTCTATCCATCCACCCGTACCATTGACAATTTCATCCTTTCTTTTCGCAAGTATTTTGAACAAAATGCCAAAGAGCCCGTTTACTTTCACACCATCCGTGGTGTAGGCTACAAATTCACTCCCTAAAAATATTAATAAAACTTTAAGATATTTGTTGCAACAAATGTTGGGGGGTATTGGTTATCTTTGCATCATTAAATAACAAAATAATTACAATGAAACAATTCGTTCTCTCATTTCTTGCAATCGCCTTTTTGGCTGTAAATGCAATCGCCGGCAATGGCAAACCTGTAAATGTATCTGCTTCTAAAGTAAACTGGAAAGCATACAAAGTTACTGGGTCTCATGAAGGTTACGTTAACGTGAAAAGCGGATCACTTGAATTCAATGGCGATGCATTCACAGGAGGTAAATTTGTGATTGACATGACCAGCATCAATGCTACAGATGTATCTGGAAAAGCAAAAGAAAACCTGGATGGTCACCTCAAATCAGAAGATTTTTTTGGTGTTGCAAAATTTCCTGAAGCCAAATTGGATATTACAAGGGTAATTTCTAAAGGTAAGCCAGGTGAATACAAAGTTGTAGCCAATTTGACCATCAAAAACACAACCAAAGAAATTAAATTCGATGCTATGGTAGCAAATGGCAAAGCTACTGCCAGCATCAAATTGGACAGAACCGACTTCGATGTAAGATATGGTTCAGGCTCTTTCTTTGACAATTTGGGTGACAAAACCATCTACGACGAATTTGACCTTACTGTAAGTTTGGCATACTAGTCAGTAGAAATCTCAAGATAAGCAGGAGGGGCATTGATCCCTCCTTTTTTATTTTATCCATCTCCTTCTGTTAAAAAAAATGTCAAGTATAAACTGCAGAAGCATACAGAAGTGATTTGTGGTTCTATTACGGCCTTTGGCTCATGATTTTAGGCCTAAAGTGATAGGATTTTTATAGTTTTACCTCAAATTCAAATCAAAAGTCATGTTGAGGACCAAAATTGCAGGCATAGGAAAGTATTTGCCAAAAAAGATTGTCAGAAATGATGATTTGTTGAAATACATGGACACCTCTGACGAATGGATTCAGGAACGAACCGGTATCCAGGAAAGAAGATACGCAGACAAACACAATGAAACAACTGCTACCATGGGGGCAAGGGCAGCAGAAATTGCCATAGAAAGGGCAGGTATAACCAAAGATGACATAGACTTTATCATTTTTGCTACCCTCAGTCCAGATTATTATTTCCCGGGCAGTGGGGTTTTGATGCAAAGAGAAATGGGCATTACCCATAAAGAAGCGGGGTGTCTTGACATTAGAAATCAATGCAGTGGCTTTATCTATGGTCTTTCCATCGCAGATCAGTTCATCAAAAATGGTGTTTATAAAAACGTCTTATTGGTAGGTTCTGAGATGCATTCCATGGGTCTTGACTTTACCACCAGGGGAAGAAATGTAACCGTAATATTTGGTGATGGGGCAGGAGCCGTAGTGCTTCAGCCTACAACTCAAGAGGCAGAAGGGGTACTGACTACCCACCTGCATGCAGATGGTACCCATGCAGAAGAACTTTCAATGATTTCACCGGGAGCCCATGCCGGCAAACATTTGGGTACTGAACAATTTGGGTTTCCTGATCCGGAAATTCCGGGAGAAGTATTTATCACCCAAAAAATGTTGGATGAAGGGATGATTTATCCCAATATGAATGGACAATTGGTGTTCAAGACGGCTGTGGTAAAATTTCCGGAGGTAATCCAGGAAGCCCTACAAAAAACAGGTTACCAGGCTTCTGATATTGACATGTTCATCCCACACCAGGCCAATTTGAGAATCAGTGCTTTTGTGCAAAAGAAATTGGGATTAAGCGACGAAAAAGTATACAACAACATTCAAAAATACGGCAATACCACAGCAGCCTCGATTCCTATAGCTTTATGCGAAGCCTGGGAAGAAGGAAAAATCAAAAAAGGTGATTTGGTATGTCTGGCTGCATTTGGTGCAGGATTTACGTGGGGCAGTGCCTTGATAAAATGGTAAAATAAATGGTAGACATACTCGCATTTGGGGTACACCCCGATGATGTGGAATTGGGTTGTTCGGGCACTTTGTTGAAAATGGCCCAACAAGGCTATTCCTTTGGCATTGTTGATCTCACGAGGGGAGAGTTGGGTACTCGGGGAACTTCTGAAACCCGAAAATTAGAAGCTGAAAAAGCTGCGTCAATTTTGGGCGCTGCATTTAGGATCAATCTCGGTATGGCAGATGGTTTTTTTGAAATCAACAAACAAAACATGCTGGATGTAGCCCGACAGATAAGAATACACAGACCTAAAATTGTTTTGGCCAATGCGGTTCACGACAGACACCCGGACCACAGCCGCTCTGCCAAGTTGGTTTCTGATGCCTGTTTTTACAGCGGACTGGTAAAAATCGAATTGTGGGATGAAGATAACAATGATCTTGAACCCTATCGTCCTTTGGCAGTTTATCATTACCTTCAGGATCGCAATCTGAAAGCAGATTTTTGTGTAGACATCACACCTTTTATGGATCAAAAAATTTCGTCTATACTTGCTTTTGAAACCCAGTTTAATGTTTCTGAGTCAGATGGCTTGCAAACGCCCATTTCCTCCAAACAGTTTTTTGAGTTTTTGTATGCAAAAGCAAGAGCTTACGGCAGAGACATCAATGTGGATTTTGCGGAAGGATTTACGGTGGAAAGAACTCCAGGTGTACATGATCTGATGCAATTATTCTGATTTTTGACCTAAAACACTTGTCTTTTCCTCCAATTCGGGGTATATTTACATCAAACATTAAACAAATGAAATGTAAAATCTACACCCTGCTTTTTTTGATTTTCTTTGCAAATTTGGCTAAGGCCCAATTGGTCATAAGCGAAATCATGTACAACCCACCAGAGTCGGGTGAAGATTCACTGGAGTATATCGAAATTCTAAATGCATCATCCGCTCCTTACAATTTACAGGATGTCAAATTTACAGCAGGTGTTACTTTTACGTTTCCCTCTCAGATTTTGGGTGCAGGTCAATCGGTTGTTGTTGCAAAAGATTCTGCAGCAATGAAGCTTATTTTTGGTATTTCTACCTTGCAGTTTACAGGAGCACTCAGCAATAGCGGTGAAGGCATAACCCTTACAGATGCTCAGGGCAATGTGCTGGATGAACTTGTTTACGATGATTCAGCTCCATGGCCGCTGGAGCCCGATGAAGGAGGTGCCAGCCTTGTTTTATGTGATGCCAATGTTGACAATGCTGTGGGCTCCAATTGGTCGGCAGCCCGCAACAAGACGGGTATCTTTATCAATGGAAAAGAGTTGTTGTGCTCTCCTGGTCTTGCCAATACAATATCCTGTAGCTCTGTTCCTTCTGTTTTTGTGGATGTAATGGACTTTTCTTTTTCTCCCAAAGACATTACCATCGATGTTGGTACTACCGTGAGATGGACAAATAAGGGAGGTACCCACAATATTAATGGCAATCAATCTGTTTATCCTTCCAATCCTGCTTCTTTTGGTAATGGATCACCTTCATCAGCATTGTGGTCGTATGATTTTACATTCACCAAGGCTGGTGTATACCAGTATCAATGTGACCCGCATGCTTCTTCAGGTATGAAGGGCACGGTTACAGTTGGTTCGGTTTCTTCTTATCCTGCCTATTCCATTTCCTCGGTAACCCATGTCAACCAGGAAGGTGTTGCTGACTCATTAAATGTTAAGTGTCAGCTAACCGGCATCGTGCATGGATACAACCTCCGTCCGGGTGGTTTGCAATTTACATTGATCGACAACCAAAACAACGGCATTGGCGTATTCAATGGTACCAATGACCTGGGCTACACAGTTACTGAAGGTGATGCTGTCACCATCAAAGGAACCATTAATCAATTCAACGGTCTAACGCAAATCATTGCAGATGAACTGACACTTAAATCTTCGGGAAATGCCCTTGTCACTCCAAAATCTGTTCAGTCATTAAACGAAGAGGATGAATCCAGTTTGGTGGCTTTGCAGGGAGCATTCAACTACGTAGATCCTGCAGAATGGAAGGGAGACGGAAGTTCATTCAATGTAAATATCACAAATGGCACGCAAACAATCCTCGTACGCATTGATAATGATTGCAGTCTTTCGAATCAACCAGCCCCTTCAGCTCCTTTCACCATCAAAGGCATAATAGGTCAGTTTGATTCTGAAAATCCTTATGACGAAGGCTATCAATTGTTCCCCAGATACGCTGCTGATTTTGTTCCTGTGTCTGGCACCAATGAAAGTAACACCGAAAACATTTTTTCAATTAGCCCCAACCCCGGATCTAATTATGGCTACATCAAAGGCTTGACGGCAAATGATCGGGTATCTTTGTATACACTTTCCGGAAAATTGATACAAAACATAGCAGGCAATGATCATTTGGAAGCAAGTAATCTGTCAAACGGTTTGTATTTAGTAGAAATCAAAACCAAAGCCAAAACCCAAATCTTAAAGTGGGTAATAGCTAAATAAATTTACATGAAAGGATAAAGTCAACATCATCAGATCAGTTGACTTTATTCTTTCAATAATTTTACCAAATAACCCCGGATGGTTTCACTTGCATAATAATACCTATGCTTAAGAAGTCTGGGGGCTAATCCACGGTGATCCTGAATGTCAGAAACATCGATTTCATACACATTTGAAAACCCATCTTTTAGGGCTAATCCTTCTCTTCCAAGACGGTCATAGGGTACTATCCAGTTGGCTATTTCCAGCGTGCGGTCTGACTTACTTTTGAACACGTAGGTTTTTTGTGCAAAGTGTGTAAGCAACTTCAATTCTTTAGAAAAAATATCAGAAGGCACATCGGCAGCCAGCAGGAAAACCCGATTGATTTTCAACTCCATCTTATGCTCGAGCCAAAAGGTAAATATCTGTGCAAAAATGCGGTTACCCATGCTATGACACAGCCAGGACCAGGCTATTGATATATTCAATTTCGACAGTTCCTTTTGCAGTGCAAACAAAGTTTCAAACAATAAACGACTTTTGTCTGCAGCGGCTTTAATACTTTCTTTATAGTCGGGTTCAGATTCCCATTTCAATGATAAAATGATCGGGTATTGCTCTTCAACGGCATTAAAAACCTGATTTTGAAGAATGTAACCCACTTTTTTTTCAAAAAAACCAATGTGGGCCATAAAACCATGGATGTATACCAGAATTGATCCATTATCATGCAAATAGGGTGAAATTTGGGAAGCAAATTCTTGAATATCAATATATTGGTTCAAAGGCCCAAAACTATTTACACCCATGCCATACCTGCCAAATGACACTGTTTGCTCATGCCATTTTAAATGAATAAAAAAGTGCTGACAAGGCACCAGATCCTTTTTTCGTTTTATTATCCTGATTTTTTCAAACATGGCTTAAAATTGGCGAAATTTTATAGTTGCAAATGAAAGATATTGCGGATCATAAACGAACACATTATTGATTTTAATTATATTTTTATTCGGTTAAGCCGTTTTTGCCTCTTTTTTACGTATTTTTGTATCTGTTTTTTTGAATAGTAAACGTTTTCTACATTCAAACTCACGTCAATCGTTATAAGATGAAACAACAGTTTATCATTGCAGTTCTTCTATTATCGGTCTTATTTGTTAAGGCCCAGGACCCAAATTATGCCCGTGGCCTTGGTTTTAAGACCCTGTTTATTGACTATCAATCTCAAAATGGAGGCAATCTTGAAGCTTTCAAGGATTATCACCACGGCTTTGAGATTTCATTCTTACAAAAGATAAGCAAAGGACTGTATGCCAATTTTCCTGTAAAGTATGGAACCGTAGAAACTTTTGATGATCAGAAACTGGTAATCAATAAAGACAAACACAAACAAATCGTAAGTCTCGACGGCCAGCTTCAGTTTCATTTTCACAATGGCGGCAATAATATTGTTCCCTACCTCATGGCAGGTATTGGAGGCGTAATGGAATTTGATGGTGAATTCAATCTTCAGGTACCACTGGGAGCTGGTATCAATTTTAGAGCTGCAAAAAATGCCTATATCAACATTCAAAGTGAATACCGTTATTCATTTCTCGAGCATCGTAATAATTTGCAACATGGGATAGGCTTTATTTACCTGTTGGGTGGAAAAGCACAGGATTCCATGAAAACGGATATGAAGGAGATGGACAAAATGATGGAAGAAGAAAAATTACCTGTTGTTGAACCTGAAAAAGAAATGTCCAAAGACAGTGATGGCGATGGCATTGAGGATAAGCTGGACCTTTGTCCGGATCAAAAAGGCAAGGCCGACCTCAATGGCTGCCCCGACGAGGATGGCGATGGTGTGGCTGATTTTCAAGACAATTGCCCGGGTCTAAAGGGAAGCAAAGAAATGAAAGGATGTCCAGATAGCGATAGTGACGGAGTGGCAGACAACGATGATGAGTGCCCCAATTTGGCTGGTGCTGCATCTAATAGAGGTTGCCCATACAAATCAAATGACAAATCTAAAGACACAGATGGAGATGGTATTCCGGATACTTCTGACAAATGTCCCGATCAGGCAGGAAAAGCTGAAAATGGCGGCTGTCCTATGACCGACAGAGATATGGATGGAGTAGACGACAGCATGGACAAATGCCCGGATGTTAAGGGAAGTATGGCTGCTGGAGGCTGTCCAGATTCTGACAACGATGGTGTGGCCGACCCAGATGATAAATGCCCTAAATTGGCCGGTCCAGCTTCATTAATGGGTTGTCCTGATACGGATGGAGATGGCATCGCAGACATGGAGGATAAATGTCCCAATATGGCTGGCCCCAAGTCAATGAATGGGTGTCCAGACAGCGACGGAGATGGTTTGGATGACAGTGTAGATAAATGTCCAAAAGCAGCGGGTTTAAAGGTTTACGGTGGCTGTCCGGATACCGATGGTGATGGTCTGGATGACAGTATTGACAAATGTCCCAACACACCCGGAACAGTGGCTTCCAATGGTTGCCCTGATATCACAGTAGAAGATAGAAAGACTTTGGATGTTGCCATGAGGGCAGTGCAATTTGAAACAGGAAAAGCAACCCTCAAAGCTGAATCTTTTGTGATTTTGAGGCAAATTTCCAGCATTCTCAGCAGATATCCGGATTACAATTTGGTGATAGCAGGACATACTGATAATACGGGTAGTTCAATTGCCAATCAGGAATTGTCAGAAAAAAGAGCAAAAGCTTGTCACGACTACCTGATTTCACAAGGTGTTACGCCATCCAGGCTTTCATTTGTGGGCTATGGAGAGTCAAGACCAGTCTCTGATAATGCTACAGAAAATGGACGGAGCTTAAACAGGAGGGTCGAATTCAATATGAATCCAAAATAATTCAATTAAGAAATTGCATAAAAAAAGGGAACAAATGAAGTTTGTTCCCTTTTTTTATTTGGTTTCTTTTGGATCAGTTATCCTGAGCTTCTCTGATGATCTTTTTAGCCAAATCCAGAATGGTTGTATCGTCAATGTGGACGATTCCACCATGAGGGCCTGGTTGTACATGGTTTCCAACGGTCTTACCATCTTCAAATTTGGCGGCACCAAAGTAATTCCGCACGGTCTGTTCATCGATGTTTAGTTCTTTGGCAATACGACTCACACTACCGGTAGGAAGTTGGTGCTTAATTTGACGAAGTTCTTCGAAAGTAATATTCATGTTTCTTTAGAGTTAAAAAAGTGAAACAATAAGATTGGTTATGGATGCAATTTAAAATAAAACTATCTTATAAAAAATTTTTTCAAAGGAATTTAATCCTGAAAAAATGGTTATCGTCCAAAAATTATATGGTTAAATGATTTTTGTCATTTTGGCAAAAAAAAAGGCCTTTACAGGCCTTCTTTTTTGTTAGATACTATGAAAAATCATAGATTTAGCTCAATTTGGGTATCCTCAAAACCTGCCCTGGATAAATCAAATCCGGATCGGTAAGCATAGGCTTATTGGCCTCAAAAATGATGGGATACTTCATCATATCACCATAGTACTCTTTTGCAATTTTAGATAAAGAATCCCCTGACTTCACGACATAAAAATCAGATTCTGGTTCAGGTGTTACCACAGACATTCTGTCATCAACAGTTGCAATTCCGGTGTTATTGCCAAGCATCAATACAACCTTTTCTTTGTCGGCAACAGATTCAGCAGTGCCGTAAACTGTCACCACATCATCCTGCAAATCAATGCTTAAGTCGCTAATGCAAATGCCCGAGGCGTTCACAACCGAGGTCAAAGCACTAATTTTTTGCTGACGAAGGGTTTCGGCTGCCGCAGCATCCAAAACAGCTTTTTCTGCATCATTTTTTTCAGCCTCCATACCAAATAGTTTGGCGCCTGCATTTTTCAAGAACGAAAATAATCCCATAATAAGTTGAAATTAGGTTTGATTAAATAATGTAAACAACAAAGATATTGAGGGAAAATTCAATTTTATGCCCTTTTTTTTAAATAAAATTTCTGCTGTTTGGTCAATTTAGTTAAATCATGGCTGCTATTTAGAATTTCTTAGCTAAAACAAGCCATTTAATTTGACTTTCTGTCTAAAAATCAATTATTTAGCAATTAATGAGGCTTGTAATATATATACACGCTAAGTTATTGGTGTTTTTTGGTTAAAAATTTTATCTTTGCAGCGTTTTTTCAAAAATTAGATGTAATAAAATGCAAGGAAAAGGATTATTGAAGGCTTTTTTGATTTTGATGTCAATTGTTTGCCTCATCCAGTTGTTTTACTTCTTACCAACGAGTAAGGTAGAGAGAAATGCAGATGACTATGCCACACAAGCCAGTGCCAGTCTCAATGGTTTTGAAAAGGATATGGCATTTAAGGCTGCCAGAGCCAAATACCTTGACTCTATGTCTACCGAGAAGATTTTTAATGTTCCGGTTATTGGTGTGGGTTACACATACAGCGATCTGAAACAAAGACAGCTCAACCTGGGTCTTGACCTCAAGGGGGGTATGAGTACGCTTCTTGAAGTAGACCTAAGTGAACTTTTAACTGCCCTGGCCGGTAGAAATGCCAAAGACTCAGAGTTTGTACAAGCCATAGCCAATGCAAAACTGGCGCAGCAAAACGACCAGAGTAACTTCATTTCGCTTTTTGTTAGTGAATACAAAAAGCTGGCAAAAGATAAGCCATTGGCTAGAATATTTGCACAGAGTGAAAGTCTGGGCGGAAGCATCAATCTCGAAACTTCAGATAATGAGGTTGAAAGATTACTTCGTGAGAGAGCAGATCAAACCGTTGACCTCACTTTTAAAATGTTGAAAGAAAGGATTGACAGATTAGGTGTTGTTCAGCCCAACATTACCCTTGATAAAGCAAGAGATCTTATCCTTGTTGAAATGCCAGGTATCGACAACCCCGAAAGAGCAAGACAATTCCTTCAGAAAAATGCCCAGTTGGAGTTTTGGGAAACTTACCGTTTAACCGATTCTGGTATCATGGCTGCTTTGCAACAAGCAGATCAAAGGCTGAGTGGAGACACATCTGCAGTTGCAGCAGCAACCGTAGACACATCTTCATTGAAAACAGGAGGACCGCTCTTGTCACTCCTCAAACTCAACAACCCGGGAAATCCTACTGCACCAATCACAGTTTTAGGTCTTGTTGACAAAAACAAGAAAGATGCTGTCATGGCCATGCTTATGCGTCCTGATGTGCAGGCTCTTTTCCCTAAAAATATCAGATTCATGTGGTCGTATAAGCCGCATGAAGATTTTACCACCAAAGTGCTTACCAATCAATATGAGCTTTATGCCATTAAAATGAATCCGGGCACAGATAAAGCTCCATTGGATGGTGAAGTAGTAACCGATGCTTCTTCTACTCAGGATCAGGTTACAGGTGAGCCGCAGGTTAGCCTTATCATGAATGCAGTAGGTGCAAAAAAATGGGCAGAACTTACTCAAAAAGCCTATGAAGGGAACGCTGAAGGTCAAAAGAGAGAAATTGCCATTGCCCTTGACAATGAAGTTGTAACCGCTCCAGGCGTAAACAATGGCCCTATCACAGGAGGTTCTTCTGTGATCAGCGGAAGTTTCAATGTGCAGGAGACTGTGGACCTTGCCAACATTCTGGAAGTAGGTAAATTGCCAGCAAAAACAAAAATTATCCAGGAATCCAACGTTGGACCTTCATTGGGTAAATCCAATATTTCCAAGTCACTCAATTCATTGGTGATTGGTTTTGCGCTGGTAATGTTGTTTATGTTGTTGTATTATTCAGGTGCGGGTATTGTTTCAATCCTTGCACTTTTTGCCAACATCATCTTTATTTTGGGATCATTGTCATCGTTTGGTACCGTATTGACATTGCCGGGTATTGCGGGTATCGTTCTTACCATCGGTATGGCAGTGGATGCCAACGTAATCATTTATGAAAGGATTAAGGAAGAGTTGAGATCTGGCAAATCAATGCTGGATTCTATTCAGGAAGGTTTTAGTCATTCCTATTCAGCCATCATCGATGCCAACGTTACCACCATCATTACAGCATTATTGTTGTCTTACTTTGGTATCGGTCCGATCAAAGGCTTTGGTGTGGTTTTGACCATCGGTGTGCTGTCATCTATGTTGACTGCCGTACTTTTGGCCAAATTGTTGATCGATGGCTGGGTTAAAGGAGGTAAAAGAAATATCAGTTTCTGGAACTCTACATCAAAAGATGCTTTGTCAACCCTTAATATCGACTGGGTTGGCAAACGTAAGATTGCCTACATCTTCTCCGGTACACTTATTGTTGCTGGCTTGGTGTCAATCTTTACCCGGGGTTTTGATCTGGGAGTAGATTTTCAGGGTGGTCACTCTTATACAGTGCAGTTCGATGCAAGTCAAAAGGTAACTGCAGATCAGCTGAGAGAGAAATTAACTGCCAACTTTGATGCCTCTCCGGTTGTGAAAGTGGTTGATACAGAAAACACCTTCAACATTACCACTTCATACATGATCAATGACAATTCAGAAGGCGTAGAAGAGGGAGTTGCAGGGAAATTGCACGAAGGTCTTACTGCCATCACAGGTAGCAAGATTTCATTTGATCAATTCAAAGCAGGAGATGCTGCAAACGATATGAAGCTGTTGAG
>CALMWS010000388.1 GCA_937870795.1 uncultured Bacteroidota bacterium
CCCGTCCTTCCATGATAGGTACCCTGTCCGCTGCTGCGGATACCCCCAAAAGGCATGTTGGGATTGCCCAGCTGATAAATGGTGTTGTTGAAACAGCCGCTGCCAAATTCCACCCGCTCGAGTATTAAGTTGCTCAGAGACGAATCATCTACAAAAAGGTAAAGCGATAGAGGATACCTGTTCTTTCTGATTATTTCAAGCAGTTGCTCCTTGTTTTCATAGGCAACAATGGGTAAAATGGGTCCAAATATTTCTTCAGACATCACGGGAGCATCCAGGCTGGAAGGCAAGATTATAGTAGGCTCAATGCATCTGCTTTCCCTGTTTGATTTACCACCATACAAAATTTGCTGACCTTGCAAAAGTGAAATCAGACGATCAAACCTTTCTGTATTGATGATGTGGCTATATTGTTCAGATTCCAAAGCATTTTCGCCTACCAAAGTCTGGATTTGCTCTATACAGGCAGCTGTAAAAGCCTCTACCCTATGCTTCGGCACCAAAACGTAATCTGAGCTCACACAGGTCTGACCTGCATTGATGATTTTACCCCACATGATCTTGCGAGCTGCCTTCTTTAGGTTGTAATTGTCATCAAGGATGGCTGGACTTTTGCCGCCCAGCTCCAGGGTAACGGCACTTAAATTTTGGGCAGCCTTTTCCATGATCCACTTCCCTACCCTGGCAGAACCCGTAAAAAAGATATGATCCCATACAAAATGATCCAACAGTAAAGAGCCAGCCAATGCGCCTTCACCCAAAATGACCGAAGCATGATTGGGGTCAAAAACCTCACTTATTATTTTTTGGATCATGGAAGAAATCGCAGGCGTTTCGTGGGCAGGTTTTAATACTACCACATTACCTGCCCCTATGGCTGAAACAAAGGGCATCATCGACAACCAAAAGGAGTAATTCCAGGGGGCAAAAATGACCACCATGCCTTTGGGGCTATGGTGAATGCGACTGCTGGAAGGCACAAGCAACAAATTGGTTTTAACCCTCGTAGGACGTGCCCAAGAAGATAATTTTGATACCGTATGTTTAATTTCTGCAAGTACAGGGTAAACTTCAGTAAGCAATACCTCTGCTTCCGGTTTATGGAAATCATCATAAGCCGCAGCACAGATATCTGCCTTATATTTTTCGATGGCTGCAGCCAGAGCTATGAGCCTGCTTTTACGTATGGCAATGTCCAGGGTCCTGCCATTGTCAAAATAAGCCCTCATTTGATCTACCATTGCCCCAATTTCTGCGGGGTCTGGCTGCATACTGGTTGAAATCTTGTGCATACTACAAAGATACAAAGATTTAAAAACAATGCCAGTTTTTGGCGGGTTATTGAAATGGCACAATCCTTTCAAAGTCATTACCTTTGCTGCATGATTAAAATTTGCGGTTTTACTTTTATAAGAAATGCTATCCAGTATGATTTCCCCATATCGGAGGCCATACTCTCCATTCTTCCCATTTGTGATAAAGTGTATGTAGCAGTAGGCCAGTCAGAAGATGGCACCAGAGAAGTCATTGAAATGTTATCACCAAAGATCGTAATCATAGACACCATCTGGGATGACAGTCACCGCGCAGGCGGCAGGGTACTGGCAGAAGAGACCGACAAAGCTTTTAAGGCCATACCTGATGAATTTGATTGGTGTATTTATATTCAGGGCGATGAAGTAATCCATGAAAAATACCTTGAGGTAATCAAATCAAACATAGAGAGTAATGATAGCAATAAAAATGTGGACGGCTTGTTGATGCATTACCTTCATTTTTATGGCAATTATCAGTACGTAGCTGACTCTTCCCGCTGGTATAGAAAAGAAATCAGGGTAATCAGAAATGACAAGTCTATTTATTCTTACAGAGACGCTCAGGGCTTCAGGAGAGGTAAGGATAAAATGTTAAAAGTTAAGTTGATTCCAGCTTTTGTTTACCACTATGGCTATGTGAAACATCCTGCAACCATGAAAGCCAAGATCAATAACT